>JAYTRE010000389.1:0-1698 GCA_043746395.1 Pseudonocardiales bacterium | reverse complement strand
GCGGTGTCGATCATGACGAGTAGGCCGAGTTCTCTTCGACGTAGGCGTGGCTGAGGTCGTTGGTGAGGATGGTCGCGCCGGTGTGGCCCGCGTGCAGGTGCACCTCGATATGGATGCCGCGTCCGGTCAGGTCCACGCCGTCGCGGCTGTCGCCGGCCGCCCCGCCGCGACACACGGCGACGCCGTTGATCGTAACGTCGAGCCGATCTGGTTCGAACGCGGCTTCGGTCGTGCCGATCGCGGCCAGCACCCGACCCCAGTTCGGGTCGTTGCCGAACAGCGCGCACTTGAGCAGGTTGTTGCGGGCGATAGCGCGCCCGACCTCGACCGCGTCGGCCTCGCTCGCCGCGCCGCGGACGTCGATGGTGACCTCTTTGGTGGCGCCCTCGGCGTCGGCGAGCAGCTGCCGGGACAGGTGCTCGCACACCTGCTCCAGCGCTACGGCGAAGTCCTCGGCGATCGGCATCAACCCGCTGGCCCCGCTTGCCAGCGCGATCACTGTGTCGTTGGTGGACATGCAGCCGTCGGCGTCGATCCGGTCGAAGGTGCGGCTGGTTGCGGTGCGCAGCGCGGCGTCCAGCGCCGCCGCCTCGACCACCGCGTCGGTCGTGATCACGCACAGCATGGTGGCTAGGCTCGGGGCCAGCATGCCCGCACCCTTGGCCATGCCGCCGACCGTCCAGCCGTCGGCATGGCGGTAGCTGTCCTGTTTGCGGACGGTGTCGGTGGTGCGGATCGCCTCCGCTGCAGCCGGGCCACCGTCGGACGTGAGCGCGGCGGTAGCGGCAGCGACCCCGGCGAGCAGCCTGTCCATCGGCAGCCGCTCGCCGATGAGACCGGTGGAGCAGACGGCGACCTCACCGGCGCCCAGGTGCAGTGCGCTCGCCAGATGCTCGGCGGTGCGGTGGGTGTCGGCGAAACCGTCGGGCCCGGTGCAGGCGTTCGCGCCGCCCGAGTTGAGCACGACGGCACGCAGCCGGCCGTCGGCGATGACCTGCTGGGACCAGAGCACCGGCGCGGCCTTGACGCGGTTGCGGGTAAACACCGCGGCGGCCACGTCCGCGGGACCGTCGTTGACGACCAGGGCGACGTCGGGGCCCCCGCTGGCCTTGAGGCCGGCCGCGACACCGGCGGCGCGAAAGCCCCGTGCCGCGGTGACACTCACGGCGCGACCCCGTCGACGGCCAGGCCGGTGGCCTCGGGCAGGCCGAGCATGAGGTTGGCGTTCTGCAGGGCCTGGCCCGCGGCGCCCTTGCCCAGGTTGTCGATTGCGCTGGTCACGATGATGCGGCCGGAGTCGCCGTCGACCTCGGCCTGCAGGTGCGCCGAGTTGGACCCCAGGCAGGCGGCGGTGTGCGGTTGCTGTCCGGCCGGGAGCAGGTGCACGAACGGCTCGTCCTGGTAGGCGGCGCTGAGCACCGCGCGGACGTCAGCGGCCGAGACCGGCGCGCTCGGGCGGGCGGTGACAGCGGCCAGGATGCCGCGCGGCATCGGCGCCAAGATCGGGGTCATCGACAGGGTGCGCGCGCCGGTGGCCTGCAGAATCTCCGGCACGTGCTGGTGGGCGCCGACGCGGTAGCCGGTGAGGTCCCCCAGCACCTCGCTGGCGAGCAGGTGGGTCCGGGCCGAACGCCCGGCACCCGACGTCCCGCTCGCGGCCACCACGACCACGTCATCGGCCTGCGCGATCCCGGCCGC
>JAYTRE010000388.1:0-3827 GCA_043746395.1 Pseudonocardiales bacterium | reverse complement strand
CATCGACTACAACACGCCCAACGCCGGGCCGGTCCGCCAGGGCGCCGGCAGTGCCTTCTTCCTGCACGTCACCGACGGCACCCCCACCGCCGGCTGCGTCGCCATCCCGATGGCGAACCTGGTGCCCATCATGAGATGGCTCACCCCCTCAGCCCACCCGCGGATCCTCATCGGGGTGGCTTAGCAACTCCGCCTCACGGGCGAGCTGGGCCGCCCCGAGCAGCGCCGCCTCCGCGGGTCGGCGCGCGAGCCGGAGCGGGGGCAGACCGGCGCCGCCCCCTGCGCGGAACCAGTCCTCGAACAGGTCCCAGGACCCGGCCATGGCGCCGCCGATCACCACGGCGTCGGCGGCGAAGGCCTGCAATGCCGGTCCCAGGGCCCGGCCCAGCCACCACACCGCCGCCGACAGGACAGCGACTGCCTGCCGGTCGCCGGCACGGGCCCGCTCGGCAATCACGCGCACGTCGGCCCGGTCGTCTCCGGTGGCGCGGGCGTAGGCGCTGCGCACGGCCCGGCGCGACATGCGCTCCTCCAGCCCGACTCCGTCCACGGTGAGCCGGTGCGCGCGGCCGCCCGGCGGCACGCCGGGGCCGGAGTCGACGATCCGCCCGTCCACCAGCCAGCCGGAACCCACACCGGTGCCCAACGTGATCCCGACGCAGCGCGCACTGCCGCGGGCCGCTCCGTGGTGCCACTCGCCGAGGATGAAGGCATCGGCGTCGTTGCCGAAGCTGAACTGCCCGCAGAGCCCGCGCTGCAGTGCCGCGCTGACATCGACGCCCCGCAGCGCCGCGAACTTGCCCACGCCCGCGAAGTGGCCGATGCCGCGGATGTAGTCGAACGGGTCTGGGATCGCCACCCCCCACCGCGCCCCGGGCGCCGCCGCGAGGGTGCGCCCCGCCGCCACGATGGTGGACAGGATGTCGGCCGCGCTGCCCTGGGCGTCGAGTGCGTGGCGGGTGGGCTGGCCTGCGATCCGGCCCGAGTCCGGGTCAACGATGGCCGCGGTGACATGGGTGCCGCCGATCTCCAGCACGGGGACGGCGCTCACGCGCCGACCGTAGGTCCAGGCGCGCCGCGTCCGGTCCGGCCCCGCGGGCCGGCGCAATAAGCTCACGCGCCGACCGTAGGTCCAGGCGCGCCGCGTCCGGCCCGGCCCCCGGGCCGGCGCAATACGCTCACGCGCCGACCGTAGGTCCAGGCGCGCCGCGCCGGCCAGGCCCCCGGGCCGGCGCAATAAGGGCACAGCGCATCGTCGCACGGGCCCGCAGGGCCGAAAGGCCGCGCTCGCCAGCGCTACCAGCCGCGGGCGCGCCATTCGGCGAGGTGTGGACGCTCGGCGCCGAGCGTCGAGTCGTCGCCGTGGCCCGGGTAGAGCCAGGTCTCGTCAGCCAGCACGTCGAAGACGCGGCCCGCAAGGTCGTCCATCAGCGACGTGAAGTCGTCAGGGCTCGTTGTCCTTCCCGGCCCCCCGGGGAACAGCGAGTCGCCGGTGAACAGGTGCGGCGTGGCGTCCGGGTCGCGATACAGCACGGCGATCGAGCCGGGCGTGTGCCCGCGCAGCGCGATGATTTCCAGGGAGACGTCGCCCACAGTGATCGTGTCGCCATGGCTGAGCCGCTCGTCCACCGCGACCGGCAGCTCGTCGGCGTCCGGTTCACCCGCGTAGACGGCCGCCGACGCGGCCTCGACGATCTCGGCGAGTGCCTGCCAGTGGTCGGCGTGGCGGTGGGTGGTGAGCACCGCCGACACGGCCGGGCCGTCCAGGACGATCAGCTCCCGCAGCCGGTCCGCCTCGTTCGCCGCATCGATGAGCAGCCCCTCGCCGGTCTGGGTGCACCGCAGCAGGTAGGCGTTGTTCGACATCGGCCCGACCGCCACCTTCGCGATCGTCAGCCCCGGCAGTCGGCGGACATCGACCGCGCCACCCACCTGCACCGTGCCCGTGTACTGCGCCATACCTGCAACGTAGCCGACCCCGGACAGGGCGCCGCGGCGGCGCAACTCGGTTCAGGGCAGCTCGAGGCTCAGCAGGGCGTTTTCGACGACCTCGGTGAGCGCGGGATGGATCCAGTACTGACCGCGCGCCATCTCCCGGACGCCGAGGCCAAAGCTCATCGCCTGGATCAGCGGCTGGATTAGCGTGGCGGCCTGCTCACCCATCAGGTGCGCGCCGAGTAGCTGGCCGGTGCCCGGGTCGGCCAGCAGCTTGCACAGGCTGGTGCTGTCCTCCATCGCCCAGCCATAGGCGGTGCTGCCGTAGCCCTGGATCGCTTTCACATAGGGCCGTCCGGCGGCCACCGCCTGCTCCTCGGTGAGCCCGACCGTCGCCAGCTGCGGGTGGGTGAACACCGCCGACGGGACGAAGCAGTGATCGGACTCGACCAGCGACTCGGGGTGCGCGAGGTTGTGCGCGACGACCCGCGCCTCGTGGTTGGCGACGTGCTTGAGCTGGTGCTCCGACGACACGTCGCCCAACGCCCAGATGTGCTCGACGCTCGTGCGCTGGTGGCAGTCGACGACGATCCGCCCGTCGGGGTGGACCCTGACACCGGCGGCTGCCAGGTCAAGCTGCGCGGAGTTCGGCGCCCGACCGGTGGCCACGAGCAGCAGGTCCGCCTCGACGGCCGAGCCGTCGCCGAGTTCGAGCCGGAGCCGGTCCGCATCGCCGGACACCCCGACCACGGTGGCCCCGAGGCGGACGTCCCAGCGGCCGCTGACGATGTCGGTGAAATGGTTTGCGATCTCGCCGTCGAGGTGACGCAGCAGCGGAGCGCTGCGCGCGAGCACCGTGGTGGCGACGCCGAAGGAGGCGAAGATGTGGGCGAACTCCGCGGCGATGAAGCCGCCGCCCAGGATCGCGACCCGGCCGGGCAACTCGTCGATGCGCATGATCGTGTCGGACGTGTGGAACGGCACCCCGCTGGCCGTCACCGCCTCCGGAACCACCGGCCGCGAACCGGTGGCGAGCACGATCCGGTCGGCGGTGATCGTCTCCCCGCTCCCAAGGGCCAGCGTGTGCGGGTCGCGGAATTTGGCGTGCGTCTCGAACAGCGTGGCGTTGGGCGTGTCGTGAACGCGGTACTCGCGCCCGCCCCGCGCGATCGGATCGATGCGCCCGAACACCCGGTCGCGGATGTCGACCCACCGCACGCCGTCGAGCCTCGCGTCCACGCCGAGCCGCGCGCCGTCGCGCACGGCCTCGGCGACGCCGGCGGGGTAGACATACATCTTGGTGGGGATGCAGCCGACGTTCAGGCACGTCCCGCCGAAGGTCGATTCCTCGACGATCGCGATCTGCCAGTCGGCGAGCTCAGGCGTGAGCAGCGAGTTGCCCGAGCCCGAACCGATGATCGCGAGATCGAAGTGCGCCATGTCCGCGACGATAACGGTGGCGCTCCGCTCACCAGGCGCCCACCGCCTCGGTTAGGCCGCACCGAGCAGCCGGCGCGAACGCGGCGGCGCGACCGGCCCGCGGGTCGATAACCTTGCGCGGTGCTGCGACTTTCCACGCTGTTCCTGCGGACCCTGCGCGACGACCCCGCCGACGCCGAGGTGCCGAGCCACAAGCTGCTCGTGCGGGCCGGCTACGTGAGGCGCGTCGCTCCGGGGATCTACTCCTGGCTGCCGCTCGGCATGGCGGTACTGGCCAACGTCGAGCGGATCGTGCGCGAGGAGATGGCCTCGATCGGTTCGCAGGAGGTGCACTTCCCGGCGCTCATCCCGCGCGACATCTTCGAGCACAGCGGCCGCTGGTCCGACTACGGCGACCTGCTGTTCCGGCTCGAGGACCGCAAGGGGGCCGGGTACCTCCTCGGACCGACGCA
>JAYTRE010000387.1:0-2128 GCA_043746395.1 Pseudonocardiales bacterium | reverse complement strand
CCCGACAGCTGCCCGAACTGGCAGATCGACGGACGGGTAAAGCTCTCCGCCGCGTGGCTCATCGAGAACGCCGGGTTTGCCAAGGGGTTCGGCCTGCTGCGCGGCAGCGGGCAGGTGTCAGTGTCCAGCAAGCACTCACTCGCCCTGACCAACCGCGGCGGCGCCACCACCGCCGAGCTGCTGGAGCTCGCGGCCGAGATCCGGGCCGGCGTCGAAGCGCGTTTCGGAGTGCGGCTGTACCCGGAGGCGCGCCTGGCCGGCGTGCAGTTCTAACCGGCGACTCGCTGCTTACCTACCGCGGATCAGCCGTCAACCGGAGCGGGCGATCTTGTGCGGCGCTGCCTGGGCGAGCGGCTTGACCACCAGCAAGTCGATGTTCACATGCGCCGGGCGGGTCACGGCGAAGGCGATGCAGTCGGCGATGTCGGCGGCGGTCAGGGGATCCGGCACACCGGCGTAGACCCGCGCGGCCGCGGCCGTGTCCCCGCGCAGTCGGACCAGCGAGAACTCCTCGGTGTGCACCATCCCCGGGGCGATCTCGGTGACCCTGATCGGTCGGCCGTTGAGCTCCAGGCGCAGCGTCTCGACCAGCGCAGCCGCGGCGTGCTTGGCGGCCGCATACCCCCCGCCGCCCTCGTAGGCCAGATGCCCGGCGATCGAGCCGGTAACCACGACGTGGCCACCCGCGCCGCGTTCGAGCGCGGGCAGCAGTGCCTGGGTCACGCGCAGCACCCCGAGCACGTTCGTGTCGTACATCGCCTGCCAGTCCGCCGGATCGGCCCGCTCGACCGGCTCGACACCGATCGCACCGCCGGCGTTGTTCACCAGTACCGCGACATCGTCCAGCGAGGCCGCGAAGTCGGCGACCGACGCCGCCGAGGTGACGTCGAGGGTGACCGCCCGGATACCAGGAGTGTCCTCGGCCAGCGCGTCCAGCAGCTCACGGCGCCGCGCAGCGGCCACCACGTCGTACCCCTCGGCGGCCAGCCGCCGGGCGGTCGCCGCCCCGATGCCACTGCTAGCGCCGGTAACGACTGCGATTGCACGGGTCATGGGCGTCAATTCTGCTGCTCGCCAGTGTGTCGGGCATGATCGGGGGTGGCCGGCTGTTGGGAGCCACGGGAGAGTCCTCGTCGAAAGGGTGCCGCGTGCAGCGCAGTGAGGCCGGCCCACGCCGCGTGGCGATGCTCAGCGTGCACACCTCCCCGCTCGATGCCCCTGGCGGTGGGGACGCCGGCGGGATGAACGTCTACATCGTCGAGACCGCCAAGCGGCTCGCCGCGGCCGACGTCCAGGTCGAGATCTTCACCCGCGCCACCGCCAGCGGGCAGCAGCGCACCGTCGAGATGCATCCCGGGGTGCTGGTACGGCACGTCACCGCGGGGCCGTTCGAGGGCCTGGCCAAGGACGATCTTCCCGCGCAGCTGTGTGCCTTCACCGCCGGAGTCATGCGCACCGAGGCCTTCTACGACCCCGGTTGGTATGACGTCATCCACTCGCACTACTGGCTCTCGGGTCAGGTCGGCTGGCTGGCTCGCGAACGCTGGGGGGTGCCGCACGTGCACTCGGCGCACACCCTGGCCAAGGTCAAGAACACCCTGCTTGCAGACGGGGACCGTCCCGAACCGATGGCCAGGGTCATCGGCGAGGAGCAAGTCGTGGCCGAAGCCGATCGGCTGATCGCCTCGACCGATGAGGAGGCCGCCGACCTGGTCGGGCGCTATGGTGCCGATCCCGCACGGGTGCGCGTGATCGCCCCAGGGGTCGACCTGCAGACCTTCACCCCGGGTGCGCAGGCAACCGCCCGGCGCCGCCTGAACCTGCGCACCGACGCCAAGATCTTGCTGTTCGTCGGGCGGATCCAACCACTCAAGGCCCCTGACGTGCTGCTCCGGGCCGCCGCTCTGCTGCGCGCCGACGCGGCACTTACCGAACCGCTGCAGGTGGTGGTCCTGGGCGCGCCGAGTGGTAGCGGGCTGGCTGCGCCACATTGGCTCGAGCAGCTGGCCGTCTCGCTCGGCCTCGATGACGCGGTCCGGTTCGTCCCGCCCGCAGCTCGACAGACCGTCGCCGACTACTACCGGGCCGCCGATCTCACCGTGGTGCCCAGCTATAGCGAGTCGTTCGG
>JAYTRE010000386.1:0-5723 GCA_043746395.1 Pseudonocardiales bacterium | reverse complement strand
GGCGGACTGACGATCGCGCCGGGAACTGCGGCGCGCATCATGACCGGCGCGCCGATCCCACCCGGTGCCAACGCCGTGGTCGCTGTCGAATGCACGCAGGCCACCGGTGACGCCGTCTGCGTGGGCCGCGCACCCCAGTTCGGCGACCACATCCGGCGGGCGGGGGAGGAACTGTCGTGCGGTGACCTGTTGGGACGCCGCGGAGACTTCCTCACTCCTGCCCTGATTGGCGTCCTCGCATCCTTCGGCGTTGCCGAGGTGCCGGTACACCGGCGCCCGAGGGTGGCGGTGCTCACCACCGGCAGCGAGCTGGTGCGCGCGGGGGAGCCGAGCCCAGCGGGCACGGTGTACGACGCGAGCGCCACGATGCTTGAGGCGCTGCTGAACCAGGACGGAGCGAGCGTCACCGTCCTCGACCACGTTCCCGATGATGAGCGCCGGCTGCTTGCCAGCGTGCGCTCCGCTGCGGAGGAGCACGACCTGGTCATGACTACCGGCGGGATCAGTGCAGGTGCCTACGAGGTCGTCAAGCAAGCCCTCGTTCACTGTGAATCGATGAGCTTCCGCCGCGTCGCGATGTCGCCGGGCAGCCCCCAGGGCGTCGGCAGTATCGACGGCACCCCGGTTCTCGCCCTGCCGGGCAACCCGTCCGCAAGCTTGATCTCGTACCTGGTCTTCGGACGGCCGTTCGTCCGCCAGCTTGCTGGGCAGCGGAGCGCCGATCATGGGTGGTCGCGGGTGCCACTTGCGGCGACGTGCGTCGTCAGCCCTGAGGTGACGCGATTCGTTCCTGCCGTGCGGGACGGACAGCACGCCGCCGCGCTGGAGCCCAGCGCCGCGCATCGCCTGTCGCGATTGGCCACCGCGTGCTGGCTGCTGCGTCTCGACGCCGGTCGGACAGCGCTCGCGGCCGGCGCGCTTGTCCCGGGACTCGAGCTGTGATCATGGCGCCGGCGCCACCGAAGAGACGAGCGGCGCCGTGGTGAGCTACCGGCATTCCGCAGCGGAGATCAAGCAGCTGCGCGCGGCGGTCGGGCAAGTATTGGACCCGGAGCTGCACCGCCCGCTCGGAGAGCTCGACATGATCCGCCGGGTGTCCTGCGACCGTTCGGGCACCGTCGAGGTCGAGGTGGCATTGACCACCCCCGGTTGCCCAATGAAAGAGCGGCTCACTGCAGACATCGTCGCCGCAGCAGCCGCTGTGCCCGGAGTGACGGCGACTGTCGTCGGTTTCACGACAATGGACGAGCAAGCCCGTCGGGTCGTCGCCGCAGCGGTGTTCGCTTCGGCGAGCGCCGCGACCGAACCGATCGCGGCAGCCATCTTCGCCGTCGCAAGCGGCAAGGGCGGCGTGGGCAAGTCGAGCGTGGCGAGCAACCTGGCCGTCGCGCTGGCGAGGGAAGGAAAGTCCGTCGGACTGTTGGACGCCGATGTGTGGGGCTATTCAGTGCCGCAACTATTCGGCATTCGGCGCAGCCCGATCGCGATGTACGACAAGATGCTGCCGGTCGAAGCGCACGGCGTGCGGCTCATGTCTGTCGGCTTCTTCGTCGAAGACGGTTCCCCAATCGTGTGGCGCGGGCCGATGCTGCACAAGGTCCTCACCCAATTCGTGCGCGATGTTCACTGGGGTGAGCTGGACGTGCTGTTGCTCGATCTTCCGCCCGGAACAGGCGATGTGACCCTCTCGGTGCTCGAACTGTTGCCGTCGGCCGCCCTCATCGCGGTGACAACCCCGCAGCAGGCGGCTCGGACGGTCGCGAGCCGTGTCGGGGTAATGGCTCGAGAGGCGCGGATGCCCGTCGCCGGGGTGATCGAGAACATGTCCGCGCTGGTGTGTCCGCAGTGCGGGCACACCAGCGCGCTGTTCGGCTCGGGCGGCGGCGCGCAATTGGCCGCCGAACTCGACGCGCCACTGCTCGGCCAGATTCCGCTCGATCTGGCATTGCGGGAATCCGGCGACCTCGGCATTCCAGTTGTGGTTCGGGCATCGGCCGCGGCGTCGGCAGTGGCGATCAAGCAGGCAGCGCTGCGCCTTCAACCGGTTCGCAGAGGCCTGGCCGGACGCGAGTTAGGCCTCACCGCGGTCGGGCCGTCACTGGGTTGACTCACGACGTCCCGCGATCAGCCCCGCAGCGGACAACAGCACTATCAGCACGCCGGGGATCTCGAAGAACCAGGTGAACAGGGTGAAGTTCGGCAAGCTGTCGATCTTGGCATAGTTACCCACGTTGGCTTGCATGGTGTCGACCAGGGGCTTGTAGAACGCCAGGCCAGGGGGCACCTGCTTGAAGACCGGCACCAATTTGGGCAAGTTGGTCAGCAGGCCCGACATCGCGGGGAAATTCGCCTGCAGAAATTGCTGCACTTGCGCCGGGCTCATCTTCAGTTGGGTGGCGAGCGCTCCGATCAGGTTGGGCACCTCGCCCGCGGCCTGGCTCCCGCCGGCAGCCACGGAGGCCAGGGGGAGAAACGTCTGGTTGTAGTACTGGGCGGCCGTATCAACGCTGGACTGCTGCATCATCGGACGGAAGTTATTGATCATTTTCTGCCCCGCGCTCGCCCTCGTCGGCAATGAGATCACGAATGGCGCAACGATCAATCCGAAGCCGATCAGAAGAATCGGCCAATACAGTTTTCTGGTCATTCCCGGTACTCCTCGTGTCGCGCAGGCCCGGCAAGGGGCGGAGCGGTGCGGGCAAAGCCCGGCGCTTGGTGGGGTAGACCGAGCGTTCGACTAACCCTCGACCGTTCGCATAAGCAGGTGCGAATGCGCGTACCTTCCCATGTGATGCGCAGCACAGTCAAGCGGAACCGTTGCCGGCACGCTCACCGGCAGCGCTCGGCCACTTCAGTCGGGGCCGCAGAGGCTCGAACCACCGTGGCGGCCGGCTTCGTCAGGCCGCGCCGGGCGTTCCCGTGAGCGCAACGCTGCCGAACTGCTCGGCCATGAAGGCGCGAAGGAGGTCGATCGCCTCCAAGATCTTGGGACTGGTGAGCTCGTAGTAGACCTGGCTCTGCCGGCGGGTGCTGCGCACTACGCCGCGGTCGCGCAACAGGGCGAGGTGTTGACTCGCATTTGGCTGGGACAGCCGCAGTGCTCCGGCGAGATCACCCACGCTGCGGGGTCCGTCGCGGAGTTCGCTGATAATGAGAAGGCGCTTCGGATCGGCAAGCGCCTTGCAGATCCGCGCGTGCAGCTCGTGGATCTCGGCAGCATCAGCGCGGGACATGCCATCTCTCCAGATTCCGACTCGGTGCCGGTTGCGAGCGATACTACCGCCTCGTGGACAAGTTCAGCGTCGGCCGCACGATCAGTTGCCCGGCTCGCCGGGCAAGCACCACAGCCGCGAGCCACCACCGCGGGCAGTCTCACCTGCTCGCCTAACGAGTCGACGGGAGGCCGCGAGGCGATGGTGAAGCTCTTTCGATGCCTCGCAGTCGTGGAGGGGATCGTGTTCCCGCTCCTGCTGCTCGCTGCCGCGGTGAACACCGTGGTTGCACTGCCTGCCCTCATCGCAGTGCTCGGCGCCCTGCACGGGGCGCTGTTCTGCGGCTACCTGGTGCTCGTACTGGTTGTTCGAAGACCACTCCAGTGGAACAAGACGACGACTGTGCTCGCACTGGTCGCGGCACTGCTGCCAGGCGGCACGTGGTGGGTCGAGCGCAACTGGATCTGAACTGCCCCGCTGGCAATCGGTGGCGGTCCCGGTGTATGCATTGCTCATGACCAGCGTCGATTGCAGCAAGCAGCCACCAGTCGCGATCACCACCGTCCGCGACGTGAGTGAGGCGCTGCATCAGGTGGTCGATCCGGAGATCGGCATCGATGTTGTCGATCTTGGTCTCATCTATGGACTGCGCGTCGACGAGCGCAATGTCGCGTGGATCGACATGACCCTGACCTCGGCCGCCTGCCCGCTCACCGATGTGATCGAGGCCCAGACCTACGACGCCCTGTCCGGTGTCGTGGCCGACTTCCACATCGAGTGGGTGTGGCTTCCCGTGTGGTCGCCCCAGAGCATCTCCGACGACGGTCGCGAGCAGATGCGCGCGCTCGGGATGAGTGTCTGAGGCTCACTCCGGCTCGCGTTCGGTGGGAAATCGGAAGGTCTCCGGGTCGAGTTTCGGATCGACGGTCCGTAGCGCGTTGAGGAAGTCCACCGCGTCGCTGGCGCACAGCTGTACCTCGCCCGACGTCTCACTCGCCCGGATGTGCAGGCTGGTGAAGCGGCTCACCACTGCCCCGCACCTTGTGCAGCGATCGACGATCGGAGCTTCGTCCCAGCCAGCCGCGAGCTCGTTCCAGCAGGCAAGGCAGAGCAATCCGGAGTTGTCGCGCAGGTGTGGATTTCCCGGGTGGTAGCTGAAGCGGACGCTCGCCCGGCGCCGATCGTTGAGGGCGAGGTCCGGCGGGAGAGGCAGGCCACATTCACAGTGGTCACACCGCAGATCTGTCACCGTCACAGCTCCACCTTCCGTATCCTTGACTGTGCGCCCGATCACATGACAGTGTAAGCACATACGCACGTCGTTATGTCGAGTGCAACCTGCCCTGATGCCCCAGATCGAGAGGTCGAGCATGACCGAGGATGAGTTCCAGCTACTGGATTGCACGGGGCTGCAATGCCCGATGCCGGTGATCAAGACGGCGCAGGCGATGAAGGCCATACCAGTCGGCTCGGTCTTGAAGCTGATCGCCACCGATCCGGGCGTGGAACCCGACATGAACGCCTGGACCGCGCGAACCGGCAACGAACTGCTCGGGATCAACAAGGTGGGTGCCGCGTTCCACGTGCTGATCAGGCGGAGCAAGTGACGACGATCACGCACCTGGAAGGGGATCCGCATGTGGGATGAAGGTGAGGACGCCAAAGTCCTCTACGTCCAGACTCACGGCATCAACGACCCCGGCCGCAGCGCCACCCCGTTCTTCCTCGCGGCATCGGCCGCGGCAATGGATTGCCAGGTCGCGATCTACTTCACCATGTACGGGCCTACCCTCTTGCGGCGTGACATCGTCGACAAGCTAGGACCCAAGGGAGACCGGGGCCAACCGCTGCGCTTCTTCATCGAGCAGGCCACCGATCTCGGCGCCCGACTGCTCGTCTGCCAGCCATCGCTGGATCTGAACGATCTCAGCATCGCCGACCTTATCGACGGTGTCGAAATGATCGGCGGTGCGGCATTCAACGACCTAGCCATCCGTGCCGACGCCGTCGTGAGCTTCTAGAGGCGTGTGCCAGTATGGATTCTAATCCGATCTTCAAGGTCCCGGACGTTGCTGGGTACACAGACGTCCCGCGCGCGGAGAAGGAACGCCTGTTCGCCGAGGTCAAGGCCGACGAGCGCTTCGCCGACTACCTGTACGGCTGCTACGAGTGCGGGATCTGCGTCGCCGCCTGCCCGTCGGCGCGGTTCTATGATTTCAGCCCCCGCCGCATAGCCCAGGCGGCAGCCCGCGAAGATATTGACCTGTTGTACCAACAGATGCAAGAAGACATCTGGGACTGCTCACAGTGTTTCTCGTGCCTGCGCTGCCCGCGCGGCAACAACCCGGGCGGCATCATCACAATCATGCGCGAGGTAGCAGTCAACAATGGCATGTCCTCCGCCAAGGAGGCGCTGGAAGGCTATTCGCGGATCATCTACAAGATCATGTCTACGGGTACGCAGGTCTCGCCGGACATGCTTCAGCCGGACGCCTTCCCGGACTGGGGTCC
>JAYTRE010000385.1:0-27601 GCA_043746395.1 Pseudonocardiales bacterium | reverse complement strand
TGGCTCGGGCGGGGAGCCCAACGCTGCGGCAGCCCGATCGCACACCGCCTGGGCCGCAGCAGCACGCTGCTGCATGTCCGCGAGCAACAACCGCACGCTGCTCAGCCGGGACGGGTCCCCCGGCGTCACCAGCAAGGCGTGCAAGTCCTGCACGGCGTCCACGGCGTCGGAAGACGCCCAGGCGAACAGCTGGCTCGCGGCGACCTCAAGGTGCAGCGGGGCGATGGACCGCGGCGGTTGGAGGTTGGCCAGGTCCAGGATCATCGCGTTTCCCGATGGGGTGCAGTCCAAGGCGGCGTTGTTGACGATGCCCTCGGCGGTCCTGCGGTCGGTCGACACCCCGGCCATGATCTGGTTGTAGGCACTCAACGAGTCCTCCACCTCCGTGGCGCACGACCCGACATCGTTGCGTATCTGGGTGACGTAGGACTGGAGATCGGCTTGGCGCTGACCAGGGGTCGCTCGGTGCGGCCAGTCGGCAATCGCGACGATCACGAGCACCAGCGCTACGCCCAGGGCGATGGTCGCCCGCCGGTGGGCCCCCATCCAACTCGTCGCCGCTGCCCCGAATCGGGCGGCGCGGCCCTGCTCCTCAACAGAATCAACCGAACCAGTCGTGCTCACGATGACCTTTTCCTTGGGTATCTGATGACGGACGGGACCGGCACGCGATCACCGGAGAAGTCCGGCCGAGACGATGCGCCCCAGTCGGCTCTGGCGAAGGTTACGCCACCGATACGCGGTTGCGCACCGTCGATCCCGCGAAGTGACCACTTGTGAACGCGGTGCTCCAGCATTGGTCGGCAGACCCGTTCGAGGTCATCGTTGCACTGACGGTGTTTGTGCATCAGCGCGGGCTTCGGGCCCGGCTGCGTTCCATCCGACGGTCGGGACGGCCAACCAAGCCGTGGGTCCAGCAGGCGGCGCTGTTCTACGCCGGGCTCGCCGTGCTGATCCTGGCCATCACATCGCCAATCGACTACTGGACCAGCCAGTACCTGTCGTTCCACATCATCCAGCACCTCATGCTCTCCTTCTTCGCCCCACCGCTGATCGTGCTCGGCGCACCCTGGGTGCCCCTGCTGCGCGGCCTGCCCAAGCCGGCGCGCCGGGCGCTGGGCACACTCATGCAGCGCACCCGGACCGGCCCGTCCGGTCCGCGAGGGAAGCTCACCCAGGCGCTCGCCAGAGTGCGGTGGCTCGCTGCCCAACCGCTCACGTCAGTGGTGCTGTTCAACGCCACGATGGTGCTCTGGCACTTCCCGGGACCGTTCGATCTCGCCGAAGCCAACCCGAACGTGCACATCTGGCTCGAGCACTCCACCTTCTTCCTGTTTGCGATCGCCCTCTGGCTACAGGTGTTCGGCTCCTACCCGCTGCGTCCCGTCCTCGACGGTCCCCACCGCATCGTCGTGCTCATCTCGACCAACGCGGTCATGGTGCTCACCGCCATGACATTGGTGATGTTCACCCAGCACCTCTACTCCGCCTACGCAGTGGGCCACACCCTCGCCGAACGCACCGCGGACCAGCAGATCGGCGGCTCCATCCTGTGGGTATGCGGCGAGATCACCTTCCTGCCGGCGATCCTCTACACGGTGGTGAGGTGGCTCGACGGTGGCGCTCCAGCCCAGTCCGCCAGCACCCACCAGCCACGCCGGGACGAGTCGGTGGCGGTTAGCCGCCTATGAACCCGCCACGGGGCCTGCCGGGCGGGCCTTACCAGTTCGCCCCGACGCCTGAACTGCCGAAGCTAGCGCGTAGATCGTTCATCCACTGATCCCAGATGCCGGTGAGCAGCAGCACCCCGATGAGGATGAGCACCCCGCCGCCGATCCTGCTGACGAGGCGGGCGTGGCGGCGCACCAAGTCGAGCGTGCGGGTCACCTTACCCAGACCGACCGCGACGAGCACGAACGGGACACCGAGACCGAGGCTGTAGGCAACCGAGAGCAATGCTCCCCGGCCAGCCGTCGCCTGGCTCGCGGCTAGGGAGTACACAGCGGTGAAGGTGGGCGTCAGACACGGCGTCCATGCCAGCCCGAACGCCATCCCGAGCAGCGGGGCACCGAACAGGCCCATGGCGGGCAGCCGGTGTAGCTTGACCTCCCGCTGCAGCAGCGGGATCCCGCCCAGGAAGACCACGCCCATGGCGATGGTCACGACTCCGAACGCCCGTTCCAGCGCCACGTGGTGGGCGGCAATCGAGGCCCCCAGAGTGCCGAAGAGCGCACCGGTCGCCACGAAGACCGCGGAAAACCCCGACACGAACAGCAGGGAACCGGCGACCATCCGCCTCGGCCGCACCACAGCGCCGTCGGAACCGGCCAGACCCGCGACGTAGGACAGGTATCCCGGGACCAACGGCAGCACACACGGCGACAGGAAAGCCACCACGCCGACGAGCGCCGCGACCCCGGCCGCGACGAGCAGCGGTCCATCGATGATGGAGCTGACGAAACCGGCATTGGCCAGTGTTACCGAGGCGCTCACGAGCGGGTGGTCACCGTCGCGGCGCCGGCGCAAGACCGACGCGGAACGTGGCGCTGGCGCAGGTCACGGCGGCCCACAGCGCAGTCGTGGATGTCATAAGCAATACCAGCGCCCTGTCGAGGTGCGTCTGTCCGGATGCACCGGTGCGGAGTCCTTCCAGACCAGATGGTACCGGCGCCACTCACTGCACCATCGCCGCAAGCACCTGAGCCGACGTCAGGGAAGGTTGCGGACCGACATGCCCAGGGCGGCGCATACACGGCATTGCCGATCGCTGCCGCCGTGGGTCCGATGGATGCCTCGCCGGCGCCGATCCGGAGCTGCTAGAACTCTCCTGTGAGCATGCCGAGGCCGCGAGGTCGCGCTGCGCGCAGGCGTGCACGTGGCGACGGCGTCGCGGGCACTCAACGTTGAGACCCGGGCTCTGGTCAACGAGCGGACGGCCACGCGGGTACTCACAGCGGCCGAGGATCTCGGCTACCAGCCCAATCCGATAGCGCGGGGACTCAAGACCAATCGGTCGATGTCGGTGGGTGTGGTCGTTCCCGATCTGACCAACCCATTGTTCCCGCCCATCGTGCGCGGAATCGAGGACGTGCTCATGGCTGCGGGCTACGCGCCGCTGCTCCTCAACACCGACAACAGCAGCTAGCGCGAGGCCGTGCTGGTGACCGCGTTGCGCCGACGGCAGGTCGACGGGTTGATCTTTGCCACGGCCCGGCTGGAGCACCCCACGATTGCCCAGTTGGCCAGCGAGAACGTGCCACTCGTACTGGTCAACCGCCAGCTGGACGGCCCGGACCTGCCCACCGTGACCAGCGCCGACGCAGCGGGCGTAGCGCTGGGTCTGCACCATCTCATCGACCTCGGCCACACCCGGATAGCCTGCCTCGCGGGCCCGCAGTGGACCTCAACCGGGCAGGCGCGGCTGGCCGGCTTCCGGCACGGAGCGAGCGAGCACGGCCTGGACCCCGAACTCGTCGCCGAGACCGAGCTGTGGTCCGAGCAGGAAGGCGAACGGGCGATGGGCGAGCTGATCGCGCGGCATCCCGAGGTGAGCGCCGTGCTGGCCGGCAACGATCTGCTCGCACTCGGCTGCTACGACTTCATGGCCCGGCACTCGATGTCCTGCCCGGAGCAGCTGAGCGTCGTCGGGTTCAACGACATGCAGTTCGTGGACAAGGTACGGGCGGGGCTGACCACCATCGCCCTTGCGCAGTACGAGATCGGTGCCACCGCAGCCAGCCTGCTCCTGGACCGGATCCGGGAACCGCACGCCGCGCCGCGCCACCTAGTGCTGCCGGTCAGCCTGCGGGTACGCGGTTCCACCGCTCGTCCCAAGGCGCGCCCCGGACCCCCGTCAGCGCCACGCGGGCACGCCACGGCGTGATTCACCGCTGGGCCCGAGGCGCGGGCTACTTCCAGCCGTTGTTGTAGACGTCCAGGCCGAACCGATTCAGACCGGCGCTTCGTGCATAGCCGAGATGGGGCAGGCCGAACACGTCCTCAAGGGAGCCCAGCAGCGAGTAGTGGTTGTACGGCGTCGTGCTCCACGTCGCGCCACGGGTCCAGTGCGACAGCACCAGGGCACCCACCCGACCACCGCCGGAACCGGCAATGCCCGGTAGTGGCGCGTTAGGTCCCGGGCCTTCGCCGCAGCAGGCGGAAGCGTCACTTTGCGGCGAGTCAGCCTCATCCGCGGTGATCACCAGCATGCCGTCGCGCCGGTAGGCCGGCGAATTGAGGATCTTCGGCACCCAGCTCCGCAGCCAGGCGTCCACGGTGGCGAGGCCGCCCGGGCGCCCATCGACGCAGGGCGAATCGTGCCCGTCGTCGCAGAGGTTGGGCGTGATGTAGCTCAGATTGGGGGTCCTCGAGGCGGCGGCGAGATCGGCCGGTAACGCCGACAGGTCGACGACGTGACGCGCGCACGTCGGCGAATCGGTGATCGAGCGCAAGTACATGAACGGGTTGTGGCGCACGGCGTACTGGTCGCCGACATGTGCGGTCTGGGTGCTGTCTCGGGTGTTGAGGACCGGGTGCCTGCACGGCGAGCCCATATCCTCCAGGTAGCCCTTCCAGGACAGTCCGGCCGCGTTCAACTGCGTCGGCAGGCTGGGTACCGACGCCGGGAAGACGCAGCCGGTGCCCACCGCTTGGCTGGGTGCCACCGTGGCAGTCTGGATGAACTGCGAGTACATCTGGCAGTCGCTCTGCATCTGCGGGTTGGGACCCTGGCCGGCGAGCTGCGCGAGGTAGTTCGGCTGCGAGTTGTGCGCCGTGCCGTAATAGGCGTTGAGCAGGACGCCCTGGTTGCGCAGGGTCCGCGCCAGATACGGCGCGGCCGACGTCGGACCCCAGGTCGCGTCGTAGCCCTTGTTCTCGATGTTGATGACGAAGACGTGCTTGATCGCTGGGACGTACGCCGGGCGGCGGGCGCTCGGATAGGCCGCGCCGTCGGCGGACACGGTGGTGACGGTCAGCGCGACCGAGGCGACGGCGGCGGTGGTCAGCCAGGCACGCAGGTGCCGGCGAGATAGCGGGTTCATCCGGGCAGGCTCCATCCGAGAGTGAGCGCAAGTTCCTTCAGGTCAGCCCATTCACCGGCCTCGGTCGACGACGACACCGAGCCCGCACAGGCGGCGGCTACGACCTGCGGCACGGTGAAGCGCGGCGAATCCAGCCGCGGCGCCGAGCCGAAGTCGAGTGCCTGCACGATGTTCGCGGCGGCGGCGTCACGGGGCGTCAGCGCGGGTAGGTTCCAGCGCCACTCGATGGCGCGCAGGATCGACGTGTGGTCGTACACGCTGTGATCGACGTGGCCCCGCCTGGCCCGCGGGGACACGATCAGCGCGGGAACCCGGAACCCGCGCAAAGCGGTCTGTGGACTGACATCCGGTGCAGTGGTCGGCACGACGTGGTCGAAGAAGCCGCCCCACTCGTCGAAGTTGACGACGAGCAGCGTGCCGGGCCAATTCGGACTCGAGACGACTGCCTCATACACCTGGTTGAGGAATGCCTCGCCCGCCCGGATATCGGCATGGGGGTGATCATCACTCGACGTCCCCGACGACTCGTCCTCGAAACGCGGATCGATGAAGGACACTTGCGGCAACTGCCCGGCCGCCGCGTCGACCAGAAACTCGGCGAACGGCCGCGAGATGCTCAGGTACTTGCTCGCCCACAGTGCAGTGAACGGCACGTCGGAGAAGTAGTACCGACCGGTCAGCCCGGCGCTGGCGAGGCGGTCCCAGATCGTCGGGAGCGTCGAGGTGAGCGTCGAGTTGTGTAGCCGGTCAGTCTGCGCAGCATGCTGGTAGAAGCGGTTCGGGTAGGTCTCGGCCATCGTCGCCGCAAAGTACCGGTCACAGGTCGTCCACGCGGGCGCCGCCTGTCCGAGGAAGGCCAGATCGGGTTGGGTGTAGTAACTGATCGCGAGCGAATCGTTCTCACCAGCCTTCAACCAGCCGTCACATTTGCCCCTGTTCAACTCGATCCGGCCTCCCTCGTAAGAGTGGTCCGGGTCGGCGAAGCCGCAGCTGGCGTAGGCACGCTGGTGGAAGGTGGCGTGCCGGAGCGCGTAGCGGTCGACGAAGGTCAGGCCAGCTTGTCTGCCGTCAGCACCCGGTAGCCAGCCAAGGAGGTGGTCGAAGGAACGGTTTTCCATCATCACGACAACGATGTGGTCGATGCCTGACGCTTCGGGCGCGGGAAGCGGGGTCGCCGCACCGGCCAGCTGCCCGCCGGCGGAGCGGCCGACCCCGCCGGACGCCGCGACCGTGCCGGCGCCGAGCAGTGCTGTGGACGTCAGAAACGTTCTTCGCGAGAGGGGCACGTACGCACAACGCGCGACAGTGCAGGTGGTGACGTGGTGTCGCTCGAATTCACCGCGAGTTTCGCCAATCGTCACGCGGGCCTAGCGTGCCGTGCCGTGCCGTGCCTACTGGCGGCGCACAGCGGCGCCGTACACCGCGGCTTGCGTCCGGCGCTGCATGCCGAGCTTGGCCAACAGCCCCGACACGTAGTTCTTCACGGTCTTCTCGGCCAGGAACAGCCGTTCGCCGATCTGCCGATTCGTCAGACCGTCAGCGATGAGCGCGAGCACCTCCCGTTCGCGCGTGGTCAAGGAAGCCAGCCGCGCGTCTTGCGGAGCCCCTTCGCGCAGTCGGGCGAGCAGTCGCTCCGTGACCGCGGGATCGAGCAGCGACTTGCCTTCGGCGACCTGACGGATCGCATCCACGAGGTTCGACCCGCGAATCTCCTTGAGCAGATACCCCGCCGCGCCGGCCAGGACCGCGGCGAAGATCGCGTCGTTGTCGTCGTAGGACGTCAGAATCAGACACCTGACCTCGGGCAGCGCCGATCGAATTTCACGACAGACATCGATGCCACTGCCGTCGGGCAGCCGCGCGTCGAGCAGTGCGACGTGGGGGCGGGCTGCGGGCATCCGAGCCAAGGCTTCGGCTGCCGTGGCCGCTTCACCAACCAGCAGGAATCCGGTGGCGGCGTCGAGGAGGTCGGCTATCCCGCGCCGTACGATCTCGTGATCATCGAGCAGAAACACTCGGATCAGGTCATCGCCGTGGGTGGCGTTCAGGTGAGTGGAATCGTCCATCGAAGATGCGTTCCTTTTCGGGTTGACGGGCCATCGGGCGGCGGGCCGGCAGCCACGGTGAGGGACCCTCCGTGCTGCTCGGCGCGCCGGAGCAGGTTGGCTAGGCCGCTGCGCCGCGGCGCTTCCCCCATACCTCGACCGTCATCGGTCACCTCGATCGTGACCTGGTTGGCCGTCGCCGCAAGCGCGACGTCCACGCTGGTCGCGCCGGCGTGTCGGGCGACGTTGGTGAGAGCTTCCCGAGCGACCGCGATGAGGTCATCGACGATCGTTTCCGGAATGACGGCCTCGACGGGCCCGCTGAATCGCACCCGTGGCTCGACGCCCAGCAGCTGGTTCACGTCCGCCACGACGGCGAGCAACCTCGCCCGCACGGTTCCCGTCTGCGGCCCCAGCGGACCACGCAATTGGAAGATCGAGGTGCGGATCTGCTCGATCGTCGCGTTGATGCCCGACACGGCGCGGTTCAGCCGCTCCGCGCGGCTGTCGCCGTCTGGCAACCCCCCGGCGACGCTCTGCACCGTCAGGCCGACGGCGAACAATCGCTGAATCGCGTGATCGTGCAGGTCGCGCCCGATCCGGTCGCGGTCCTCCAGCAGCATCACCCGCTGCTGGTCGATTCGAGCGTCCGCGAGTTCGAGGGCAATCGCTGCATGGTTGGCAAAGCTGGTCGCCATCTCCAGATCAGCGTCGTCAAAGCGTTTCCGCCCACGCAGCCGAGCGACAAACAGCGCACCGCGAACACCCTGTGTGCCGAGCAGCGGCAGCACCATGCCCGGCCCAAAGGGAAGCACCTCGGTCCGCTGCTCGAATTGACCGTCGTCGAGCTGCCCGTCCCCGACCACGTCATCGACGAGCACCGGGCAGGCGTCGGTGAAGGCGCGCCCGGTGAGCGTGTCACCGAAGGCATAGCTGTAGCCCACCAGCTCGTCTGCGCCCGCGCCCGAGGCCACCTCGACCATCAGCTGCCGCCGATCCGGCGTCGGCAGCACGACCGTCACGATGTCGGCATCGGAGATCTGGCGAACCTGGTCGGCAATGAGCCGGAGGGGCTCCTCGCCTTGAACCGAAAGCAGCTGGCGGGTGATCTGCATCGATGCTTGCAGCCACCGCTGCCTACGCTGTGCCTGCTCGAACAGGCGGGCATTCTCGATCGCGACACCGGCCGTCGCGGCGAGCGCGGTCACGAGCTCTTCGTCGTCCTCGGTGAACTCTGCGCGCTCTGCTTCGGCCAGGTACAGATTGCCGAACACCTCATTGCGGACCAGCACCGCAACGCCTAGGAACGCCGACATCGGCGGATGGTGCGGGGGAAATCCGATTGAGCGGGCATCGTCGGTGATGGCGCGCACTCGAATGGGACGCGGGTCGTCGATCAAGGCGCCCAGCAAGCCCTTGCCGGAAGGCAGCGCGCCGATCCGCGCGGCCGTCGCCGCGTCGACTCCGACGTGGATGAATTCCTGCAAACCCCCGTCAGGGGCAAGGACACCCAGCGCTCCGTAGCGTGCTCCGACCAGGCGACACGCGGCCTCGACGATGTGCCGGAGCACCACCGGCAGCGCCACGTCGGCGTTGATGGTCTTGTTGGCGGCGAGCAGACCCCGCAGCCGTCCTTGGGTGGCCAGCACGTCCTCGGCGCGGCTCACCAGCTGCCGCAACAACTCATCGAGTTCGAGCCTGGGTTCGCTCGGGAACTCGAGCGCAGGCACAGCGTGCCAGTGTTCGTCGGCGAGCGGAGGATCCGAGTCCATTGCTGCCACCGTAGGCCAACCCTCGATCAGCGTCTCAGCCGAGGTTGGTGAGCACGTCCACCAAGCGACGGCGACGGGTTTCCGGCGTGCGTGGTGCCAGTCCCACGCGCAGCAGGACATGGGGGTGCATGACCAGTCGCAATTGCTGTCGGAGCTCTGCGTTCGTTCGGGCCACCTCGATCATCTGAGTCAACGGGCTCGCGGCGTAACCGAGTCGGGTGGCCTCCAGCAACACCCGCTCCAGTGCCTCGCCGGTACGCAACCACGCGACGGGGTTGTCCTCACTCGCGCCCACGAGCAACAGGCACTGGTACTGGCTCGACCGCGTACGGGTCGGCAGCCACCCCACGCCATGCGTGTCGAAGTCTCGGATCGGAACATCGTCCTGCGCACCGGAATCCACATGCGGCACCGCGAACGCCGGAACGCCGTCATCGCGGCGCGGATCGTCGGTGGTCCAGGCACGCAGTTCGGCTCGGTACGCGGGGTCGGTCATCTCGATCTGATCGGCGAGTTGGCTCAGCCGGGTGATCGTGACGCGGTCTTCAGGACGCACGATCACCATCACCTCCGCGCCCTCGGCCCGTGCCGCGGCCACTAGCGCGTCGACGACCGGGGCGGGTACCACGTCGTCGGAAAACTCGCGCCGGTTGGTCCGCCTCGTCTCGATCGACTCATCGAGGCGAGCCAACGCGGCATCGGCTGCGGGCCCCGGCTCCTCGGCGCCGATTCGCGCGACGAGATCAGCGCGGTCCGGGTCGGGGAACCGTTCGACGATGCCGTCATAACCCGAATGAGCGAGCGCTGACCGCGCGTTGAACAGCGCGCACCCGCAGCTGATAAGCAGCTGCCGGCACCGCGGGTCTAGTACCCGCAGCTGCCGGCCGCGGTCGGCGTGCAACTCGAGGGAGGTGGGCGTGAGCGCCAGGGCCCACGGCTGGGTGTTGTGGATCGACGGCGCTCTCGTCGCGCGTACTGCCGCCCGGCGCAGCGCGACGGTTGCCGTCGTTTCGCTCCCCGGCACGATGTTCGTCCTCACCCGCCGAGTAGACGCCGTCCGCAGCACTGGCAGGAGAGGCAAACGTCCCGAAACGGGCTGGCCTGCCTCGGTGGCCGCAGTGCCACTCACCCTGAGTGGGACGCGGACCTTGCCTCCATGACCTGGGCCAGGGTGGTGCTGGGGACGTCGGCGAATCGGGCTCTGGTCGGCAACCCGTCGAAGGTCATGTCCACCGTGTTCATCACGACGGCGGCTTGGGCTTGCCTGGCGAACGCTGGGTTGACCGGACGCGCGAGGAGCGACATAGCGCGCAGAGCGCGCAGAGCGGGCAGCGGAACGTGCCTGATCCGTCCGTTGTCCCCCGCTGCCAGCAGTCGCTTGGCGATCTCGGTGAAGGTCAGCTCCTCCGGTCCAGCCACCGACACAGCCGCGCCGATGCGAGGATCCGCGCTGAGCGCAAGCCCGACGAAGGCGGCGACGTCATTGGCCGAGACGAAGTTGATGGGATTGCGACCCGGGCCCAATACCAACGGGGGCCGCCGGCGACGATCTTGCCCCCGATCACCTGCAGCCAGGTCTCGAGGAACGGGGCTGCCCGCACCACGACGGCGTTCAGCAAAGCCGCGCGCAACTGCTGTTCGGCCGCGTATTTCATTCGATGCAGCGACATCGGGTGGTCCGGGGCTGCGCCGATGACAGAGACGAGTACGAAGCGATCAACTCCCGCTTCAACCGCCCCAGCGATCAGGCGGCCGTTGCCCGCCCGGTCGACCGCTGCCGGGCTGGGCCGCCCGGGACCGGCGAAGCCGTGTACGGCCGACACGATCGCGTCGCAGCCCTGCACGGCCTCGGCGAGTGAGCCACGACGCACGTCACCGAGCACGGTCTGGACGCCGACGCAGGACTGGCTGGCGCGGTCCGGATCGCGGCGGCGCGGCGCACGGCGTCATCCACCGTGCCCGAGTCGTGCTCGACCGGTTCCAGATAGAACCGGGCGACATCGACCTGTCCGTCGATCACGGCGAAGACGATCACACCGCGCATCTCGTGCCGGGCCCCGTCGCGACGGGTTCCCGCCAGGTGCCACTCCGACCAGACCGTGTCGCCGTCGACGGCCCGTCCGACTACCTGTGCGGTGAGGTCAGGCACTCCGGCCAGCAACTGCGCCCAGTTTCGCCGCACCTGATCGTCTCCCACAAAGCCGCGTGGGGTGTGCGGGCGTTTCGTTGCGGTATCGCGCCGCGAAGCACGCGACGATCCCGTCCAAGTCGTGCCGATTCGTCGCCTGCACCAACCGGTCGACCACGTCGGAGGAGCTCAGTGTCATGCGCAACCGAAACGCCATCCTCGACGCTGCCTTGGACCGATTCCTCATCGACGGGTACGTCGCCACGACGATCGCTGCCGTGGCAAACACCGCAGGAGTCTCGGTTGAGACGATCTACAAGTCTTTTGGCAGCAAGGCCGGACTCGTCACAGCAATCTGGCAACGCGGTCTGACCGGACACGGCCCCGTCCCCGCGCCAGTTCGTTCGGACCGGATGCAGCAACGCGAGGCGAACCCCCGCGCCATCATCGCCAACTGGGCAAAACTCACGACCGAGGTCATGCCACTGGTCGCGTCGATCCTGCTGCTCATTCGCTCAGCCGCGACGCTCGACCCGGAGATGGCCACGCTGCTGGCCGACAGCGATCGGCAGCGGCTACAGCGAATGCGGCACAACGCGAAGTCCCTCGCCGAGCACCTTCGACCGGGCATCACTCAGACAGCGGCTGCGGAGGTCCTCTGGCTCTACAGCGCACCCGACCTCTACGACCTACTCGTCCTGCGCCGCGGCTGGCCCATGCGTCGCTACCGCCGTTTCCTCGCCGACGCCATGACCGCCGCACTCCTGCCGCCGCAGGCGCCCACTGGCGGGGGTTGAAGGACGTTGTCCCAGCGAGATGGAGCTGGCTGGGTCCAGTCCGACCGCGGCCAGCACCCGGGTTGTTTGACTCAGCTCACACCTGGGTAGCACGTGACCGCCCTGCCTTCTCGGCAGCCGCCGCTCATGGAGGTTGATGTGATCGTCCTCGGCATCATCGTGCTGGTGGTCGGTGCGGTGCTCGCCATCGCCGGCTCCGCCGGGCGTCAGGTCGGCAGCCGTCGTCATTGGTACTGAGCCCGCGATGCCACCTGCACCGCCAGATCAGGATCCACTGACCACCGACTTCCGGCTGGCCGAGTCGTCGGACGGATGGCTTCTCACCGTCGCTGTGACGCCGCGCCTGATCGCCGCGCTGACCCGGCATGGAGCCGATGAGGGCGGTGCCGAATTCACGGTTTCGATCACGCCGAACCTGGTCCCCGGTACGCCGTTCCAGACGCGGTTGGCGGTCACCGACCAGGCGCAACCCGAGCTCGAACCGCCCGGGCAACCGACCGCGGACGGCGGTGCACCGGCGCACACTGCGCAGCGCAGAATGTTTCGCCACCGGTTGCGCGTAGAGGTCGCGGATTCTGGGTAACAGCGTGTCATGATGAGACGAAGCGGGGTCAGTGCCTTTTCCGCGCTACTCGTGGTCTGGTTGATCATCGGCGTGGTCGCCGCAGCCCAGCGGCACTACTTCAAGGGTTCGAGCCAGACGTGCGCGAAGGCCAGCACGATTGCGGTGACGATCATCGCGGGACCGTTGAACTACCTCGGCGTCAACCCGAAGCTGGGCTGCCACCTGCCCCAGCCGAGCAAGTAGCGGCTATTGCCGCGCCGGCCGCAACCACGCCGTCACTCAGGATGGCGTGGGACGCTGGAGCCATGACCCTTCCTCGCAACATTCCCCGCGCCGGCCTCAGCCTGGAGTACCCGATGTCACTCGGGGTCTTTGACGACTACACGCAGGCTCAGCGCGCGGTCGACTACCTGGCCGACAACGAGTTCCCAGTGCAGAACGTCGCGATCGTCGGAACGGAACTCAAGTCCGTCGAGCGTGTCACCGGGCGCCTGACCCGCGGCAAGGTCGCCGCTGCCGGAGCCCTCTCCGGGCTGTGGATGGGGCTGTTTGTCGGCATTGCGTTCGCGCTGTTCAGCAAGCAGGGCCAGCTCGGCTTCCTGATCACGACGCCGTTGCTCGGCGCCGTGTTCATGCTGGTATGGAGTCAGCTCGGCTTTACCGCGGCAACGCGGGGTGGTACCCGCGACTTCGCCTCGGTGAGTCAGGTGATCGCCACCAAGTACGAGGTGCTCGTCGAGCATCACGTGGCTGAGCGGGCCCGCGGGCTGCTCGCCGCGATGCCTCGCAGCTGATCGGGACGCAGCAACGTCCGCGGCCGGGCGCGGTGATCACACCGGTGCGCCGACGTTGGCGGGCGCTGCTTCGGCCAGCCACTGCACGGCCTGTGCCGCCGACCAACCGTCGGGGTGGCGGGCGAGCAACGCGCGGGCGCCGTCGAGGCCGGCACCCAGGGTGACCAGCGGCAGCTCGACGTAGCCGTCGCGCCGGGTCTGGCCGAGACCGACGTCCATAGTCAGTGCGTTGCACAGGCACGCCACACCACGGGTCGCCTCGAGCGTGCCCCCCTTTGCGAGGAACGTATGCACAGGCTCACCGGCGCAGCGGTAGCCGATCCGACCGTCGGCGTGCGCGAACGGGGTACGCAGGTAGCCGAGGTCGCACAATCGCGGCCGCGCCGTGCGCCGGGCCGGCTCCGAGAGGGTGCCCGGCAGCTGCGCCACCTTGAACGGGAAGCCGGTCGGCGACAGCGCCGCCTCGGTGCGCACGTCCAACGAGCCGTCGGCAAGCCTGGCCAGCAGCGCACCGCGAAGCTCATCGGTCAAGCCCGACTCGCGGCAAAGCGCAAAGATCGTCCCGGCTTGGACGCCGGTCGCACCGGCCGCCAGCGCCTCGGCCACCCGCTCAGGGGTGCCGTAGCAGCCGGCGAGCCAGAAGGGCACGCCGAGCGCGGCCATCCGATCCAGGTCGGCCGCGTCCCGCGAACCGTAGATCGGCTGCCCGTCGCCATCGAGAGCGAGCCGCCCGCGCGGCGGGGCATTGTGGCCACCTGCGGCCGGCCCCTCGACCACGAAGCCGTCGGGTCGGGTCGCCGCGTCACGCATCAGATAGGCCGCCAGCGTGTCCGAGGAGACGATCGCGAGGAACTCGGGCCGTCGGGGTGCGGGCAGCGCGGGGTCACCGAACCACTCGAGCGGGTCGATGCCGACGCAGTGCTGATCCGGGGAACCGGCGACGTCGACAGGGATCGAGGCCGCCTCGTTGCGCGCGAGCCGGTCCAGCAACCGGGGGATCTCGCGCGGGATGCCCGCGCCCATCAGGACGAAGTCGACGCCGGCCAGGATGGCCCCGTACACCGCGGCGGGCGTCGCCATCTGGATCTTCTCCAGATAGTTCACCCCGATCGGACCGGCGTGGCCCTGCTTGGCCAGCGATACCTCGACGAAGTTAGCGAGCACCGTCAGGTCCTGCGCTTGGCGGCTCGGCCGCAGCGACAGTCGCGGCACGGGCGAGTAGCCCGCACCCGGCCCGCGCCCGCCGGGCCGGAAGTACCGCTCGATCACGCGTTGCGCCACTTCGGGCCGCGGGAACCGGGACAGGGCGTGGCGCACGTGGCCGCCGACGTCGCCGTCCTGTAGCCGGCGCGCCAAGACCAGGTCGAGCGCCACGCCGGAGACGACGCCGAGCCCGCCTGCGCGCGATACCGCCGAAGCCAGCGGCCAGGACGACACCGCCATCCCCATCCCGCCCTGGATGAACACCGGTCGACTCGTCGTGTGCATCAGCCCACCCTCTTGTTACGGAAGCGTAACTTACGCTTGCGTAACCATCGCTGATGGCAGCGGTCGCGACCAGGGCCTTTCGTCCCGGCGCCAGCAGCACACGCGAACCCGCTCAGTCCCAGGGGTCGGGCAGGTAGAGCAAGACGTTGCGTTCCTGGCGGGCGCCTGCGCGAGGGTGTCGCTCCAACGGCAGGTCCCGCCACTGCCAGTCGTTGGCGGCCAACTCGCGGGCCAGCGCGGCGAGCGTCTCGGGGGTGTCGATCGCACCGCCCCACGGGGCCGGGCCGGCGTGGTCGAGCATGGTGGCCGCCACCGTCAGCGTCCCGGGGTGGTGCAGCAGTTCGACGAGGCGCCCCTGCTGGGGCCAGTCGATCAGCGACGGCGCGGTGACTTCCCACCAGGTCCGGTGCGGGGTGATCGACGTCTGGTGGGTATGGCCGTTGCACCAGAGGACGACGCACGGGTGCGCGTCGAGCACTGCGGCCAGTTCCGCAGCGAGAACACGCGGCACCCGCCGTTCGTCGACGGCGCCGTTCACCAGCGTGGCCAGCGGATGGTGGCTGGCGAGTACGACGTAGCGCCGCTCGGCATCGGCGGCCGTCAGCTGCTGTTCCAGCCAGTCGAGCTGCGCGCGGTCAAGCGACCCCTGCCAGCCGCCATTCTCGTTAACCGTGTCCAGCACCAAGATCGTCACTCGGCCGTGGTCGTGGCGATAGTGGGCGACGCCCCCGGCGCGGTTGGCCTCGCCGAAGCCGTGACCGGGCGGGTTCGCCGCGGTGCCGAAATGCGCTGCCACGAACTGCGCTCGGCTCACCGCGCGCCGCTCCGGATCCGCAGTCACCACCCGGCTCTCGAGCGTCGCCAGGGCCGCGAGCGCCTCGGGATCACACTCGCTCAGCCCCGCCATCAACTTCACCAGCGCGTCGCTCGACCAGTCCCCGCCGAGCGCGATCGGCTTGAGCCGGCCGGTCGCCACCGCTGCGAGCGCGCCCGTGGCCGGGACCGTCCCCTGCAGCAGCCGGTCATGGTTGCCGTGCACCGCCAGCCACGGCAGCCGCAGGCCACTCGCGTCAAAGCGTGCCCGGGCGGCGTCCAGCAGACCGGGCACGCGGGGAAATCCATAGCGGTCGCGCGGTAGATCCCCCCGTTCGGTGTCCGGGTGCCAGAACCGGTCGTCGGCCCGCTCCCCGTCGGCAACGCCCTCCCAGCGGGTGAGGTCACCGGAGTCCGGGTGCAGCGAGCCGCCCTCCAAGACAGTGAGATACCACGACAGCTCGTTGGCCTGGGCGTTGTCGGTGTTGTCGCCGGTCACGACCGCGAGATCGAGGGGCGCACCGCCCACCGGGCCGACCTCCACCCCGTTCACCGCGCGCACCATCGACTCGGCGACCTGTGCGCTGAGCAGTTCCTGGGCCCGGTAGGTGCCAACCTCCTCGAGCTCGGCGCGGATGGGAGAGTCCGGGTCCGCCCACCGGTCGAGCAGCTCCACCCGAGCTGGTGACTGGGCGTCGCACAGGTGCAGGTCGGACAGGTGGGCGACAGTGAGCAGGGCGTGACCGTCAGACTCGGGCCGGCCGGCGAGCTCGGTGCGGTGCCCGTGCGCCTCGCCGGGCGCCGACTCCAGGCGGCGGTAGCCGCCAGCGTTGGGTGAACCCCCGCGGAGGGTCCGCCGGGTCGTCATGACGTCGACGCGAGCAGCACCGGCCGATTGAGCAGCGCGACCGAGACCCGGCGCCCCGGCGTCAGGTCGGCGACGCGGTGGGACGGTATGTCGGCGAGCATCTCAACGCCGTCGCTGCGCAGCATCCGCAGCCGGATGGACGCGCCGCGGAACGTCGCCACGACGACGACCGTGTCACCGTCGTCATCCGGGGTGACCACGAGGGCTTCGGGACGGACGAGCACGGTGACCTCCCGTCCCTGTTCGATGGGCTCGCCGTCGGCCGGCAGGAGTTGCTGGCCGACGCGGACCTGGCCACCGGATTCGGTGACGGCGGCCAGCCGGTTCATCGCTCCGACGAACTCGGCGACGAACGGCGTCGCAGGACGGTCGTAGAGCACGGCCGGCGCGTCGCACTGCTCCAGCCGTCCCGCCTGCATCACGCCGACGCGGTCGGCCATCGATAGGGCTTCCTCCTGGTCGTGCGTGACGAAGACCGTGGTCACGCCAAGTTCGAGTTGGATGCGGCGGATCTCGCCGCGCAGTTGCTCGCGAACCTTCGCGTCGAGGGCGGACAGCGGCTCGTCAAGGAGCAGGACGCGCGGCTCGACGGCGAGCGCCCTGGCCAACGCCACCCGCTGCTGCTGGCCGCCCGAGAGCTGGTGGGGGTACTTCTTGGCGTGCTCCTCGAGCCCGACGAGTTCGAGGAGCTCGCCGGCCCGCCGACGCCGCTGCGCGCCGGACTGGCCCCTCAACCGCAGCCCGAACCCCACGTTGTCTCGCGCGCTCATCGTCGGAAACAGGCTGTAGGACTGGAACACCATGCCCATGTCGCGCTTGTTCGCCGGCACCCGCGACACATCGGCGCCGTCGATGAGCACCGATCCCGAGGTGGGTTGGTCGAAGCCGGCCAGTAGCCGCAGCGCCGTTGTCTTGCCACATCCGGACGGGCCGAGCAGGGCGAGCAGCTCGCCGCGCTCGACCTGCAAGTCGAAGCCGGCCAGCGCCGGCATCGTCCCGAATACACGGCGCACATTGCGGAACTCGACCGTCGTCCCGGTGCGCGGTGGGACAGGAGTGTCGACGGACAATGCCTCAGCCCTTCTTCTCGGCAGCGCGGCGCCAGTTGACCGCACCGATGAGCAGCAGGAGAACCTCGACGAGCAGCAGGCTGAACACCGAGACAGCGGCCTGCACCTGACCCGACGAGGTCGGCAGCTGGTACAGCCAGACAGGGAACGGTTTGATGTAGAGCAGGATCGACGAGATCGTGTACTCGCCCATTACCAGAGCGAAGCACAGAAACGCCGAGTTGATCACAGCCGTGCGCAGGCACGGCAACAGGACCCGCAACAGCACCGTGGCCCAGCCTGCACCGAGATTGCGGGCGGCTTCCACCAGCGTGTGCACGTCCACCGAGCGGATCCCGGCGTCTAGTGAGCGGAACACGAACGGCATCGCGAGCATCACGTAGAGGAAAGCCAAGACGAACGGGTGGCCTGGCGCGCGGATGAAAGTGATCGCGGTATAGAGGACGCCACCCCGGTTCTCGCCCACCCAGGCGAACGCGTCCTGAACCCCCACGACTAGAACGATGGGCGGGAAGACGAGCGGCAGCAGGGTGATGATCTCAACAAGCCCATGCACGCGCGGGTAGCGCAGCTGAAGCAGCAGTTGCGTCGGCAGCATGAGTCCGAGCGTGACCACGATCGTGAGAACAGCCAGCACCAGCGAGTACTGCAGCGCGGTGAGGAACCCGACCTGCCCGGTCGCCGGCGGGGCGAAGATCGCCCGATACGCCTGGAACGAAACCCCTCCGTGGACATGGTCCTGCACGGTGAAGCTGATCGCTGCGACGAGCGGACCGATGAAGTAGATCCCACAGACGGTGAGGATGAGCCAGCGCGGCACGCTTCCCGAGGCCGGCCTACGGCGCGCCCGCTCCGGATGCCGGTCTACAGGCGGCTCGGGAATGAGCCCCGTTGTCGCGGCTGTCCCGTATCCGGTCGAGGTCATGCCGACCGCCGTGCGGCCGGCGCGCCGCTCATGCCAGCCATTTCGACGTCCGCCGTTGCAGTAGCTGGTAGACGATCGTGAGCGGGAGCACGATGACGATCATGTCGATGGCGAGGGCCGCGCCCAGGTTTTCCTGGCCCGACAGGACATTGCCCGACAGCACAGCCGAAATCTGCGTCGTGACGAGCGGGAACGACTGCCCGACCAGGGCGTAGGCGGTGGCATAGGCCGAGAAAGACGAGCAGAACAGCAGCAGCACTGAGCCCAGGAAGTTCGGCAGCAACACCGGCCCGGCGACGTAACGCCAGTAGTGCCACCGGTTCGCGCCAAGGTTCTCCGCAGCCTCGGCCCACTGGGGTTTGAGACCCTCGATCGCGGGCGTCATCACCAGCACCATGAGCGGGACGAGGAAGTACAGGTAAACCAGTGCGATGCCTGGGATGGTGGTGAGCTGGAAGTGCAGGTTGTCTTGCAGCGACAGGTTGAAGTGGTCTTTGAGAAATACGGTCACGACACCGGCGTTGCCGATCGTCGCGATAAACAGGAAAGCCAGCGGGACGCCGCCAAAGTTCGCGGTCACAGCTGCCGCCGCGATGACGATTTGGCGCAGCGCGCCGCTCTTGCTGTTGACAACGGCATAGGCGAGCAGCACCCCTACCAGCGCGCCGATCACCGCGACGACGACCGACAGTTGCATGCTGTTGAGCAACGACGTGCGGTAGATCCCCTTGAGCGAGTTCGTGATGTTCACGCTGGTGTAGCTGGTGTGGCTGCTGTGGACGAACTGCTGGGTCACGGGATCGCGCACCGCGTTTGCTGACACGGTCGTCTGGCGAAACGCGTTGTAGAGGATGAATCCGATCGGAGTCGCGAAGAAGATGAGGACGTAGCCGAAGAATGGCGCGAGTCCCAGCCAGCCGAGGCCGGGGCGGCGGGACCGGGCGAACCCGGTCCCGCGCACCTTCGGCAACTCCTCGGCCTGCGTCGACATGTCGTCGCTCTTGACGTGGCCGGCCGAGGTCACTACGCGACCGCTGCTGCCCACTTCTGGGTCACAACTGCCTTGGCCGCCGTGACCTGAGCCTGCGTGGGATTGAACGGGTTGGGATCGGTGACAGACGGAACCAGCGCGAGCGCGGCCTTGTCCGCCGTGCCCGCAGCCTGCATAGCGGGCAGTTCGATCGGGCGGGCGAAACCTCGCAGCCAACCGTTCTGGCCGCCATCGGGAGCCTGGCTGTAGAGGAACTCCTCCCACAGTCGGGCAGCCGCGGGGTGTGCGGCGTTGATGCTGATCGCCTGGGCGTAGTAGGCCGACACGAGGCCGTCGGACGGGTCAGCGGTCGTCCACGTGATGCCCGCCTTCTGCAATGCCGCCGCGTTACCCAGGTTCAGGTAGTCCCAGTCGAGCACGATCGGGGTCTCACCCGACTGGACCGTCGCCGGGGTCACCTTCGTCTTGTTGAAGATGCCCTCGGAGTTCAGCTTCTTGAAGAAGTCGATGCCCGGCTGGATGTTGCTCGCCGAGCCGCCGTTGGCCAGCGCGGCTGCCCACACCCCTTCGAACGCGGCGTTCGCACTCGTCGGGTCTCCGTTCAGCGCTACGTCGCCCTTGTAGCTGGGGTTGTCGAGCTCCTTGATCGTCTTCGGGCAGGTCCCGCCGACCTTGGCCGCGTTGCAGCCGATCGAGATGTAGCCTCCGTAATCGCTGGCCCAGAGCCCTCCGCTGTCCTTCTGCGCGGCGGGGATGGAGCTCCACGTGGCCACCTGGTACGGGGCGAAGTCGCCCTCCTGCGAGCCCGAGAGCGCATACGAGTTGCCGATGTCGACCACGTCCGGCGCGGACGACTGGCCCTTCGTCGACTTGATCGCGTTGACCTCGTCGCCGCTGGACCCGTTCGGGTTCTCACTGTTGATCTTCAGCCCGTACTTGGCCTGGAACGCATCGATGATCGCGCCGTAGCCGGCCCAGGTCCGCGGGATCGCGATGAGGTTCAGCGTTCCTTCCTGTTTGGCGGCCGCGACGAGCGCGGTCATTCCACCCCCGGCTGCCGCCGACTGCGCCGTGCTCCAGTTGACGGCGGCCGTGCTGGTCGGCCCCCCGCTGCTCGTGCCCCCAGCGGCCGGTTTGGAACTGCTGGAACATGCTGCCACGCTCACGAGCAGCGCACTGGCGGCCAGTGCGACCCCAGTTGCGCGAACCCCTCGTTGTGCCACGTTGACTCCGTCCGCGTCGATCGACCAATTGGTCTCTTAGGCTAACCATTAGGGGCAAGGCTAGGAAGAGCCGAAAGACAATCCGGGTGCTCGGCGGTGCCCGCGAGATGAACGTCGGGCCAACACGCGGCTCGGCTCGGCGGAATTGCCGACATTCGCCGGATATTCGGCCAGCTCGAATCAGCATGCGCGCTCCGGCCATTGCTTGCTCGTGCGGCGCGTTCGCCAGGCCCAAGCCGATGGCGAACTGACGGTGCCCGAGACCTCGGCACTCGCGCGCCTGGACCGCGGGGGACCGGCCACCTCGGCCAGCCTTGCCAGGCTCGGGCAGATCAGCCCGCAGTCGATGGGGGCGACCCTGGCCGCGCTCGAGGGGCGCGGCCTGGTCGAGCGATGTCGCGACCCGGACGACGGCAGGTCCGTTGTCCGGTCCGTCACCCGAGAGGGGCTGCAGGCGCTCTGGAGCAGGCGGACCGCCCGGACCGAGCAGGTGGCGCGGGCCCCTTCGGCGGGATTCACTCCCTGGGCCACGCTGCCGCCAGTGTCGTCACGGGTCTCCGCGATCTCGGCGTCAACCCGATCCAAAACCTGCTCAAGCCCAGTGGTGTGCTGGCTTCACTCCCGAAGACCAACCAGCGGGCGCTGACCGGGTGAGACGTTCTTTCCAGGCCTGATCTCAGCGCCGTTGCACCACGGACTGGTGATCGTTGTCGCGGTGGTCGCCGGTCTCGCGGTGCTGGCTGGGCCTGCGTCGCTGCTGCGCGGGGGTCGCGATGAGGTGCACCCAGTTGGAGATTGACCGGCCGCAGCTGGGTATGGGTTGGCCTGAGACGAGACGGCGAGAGTCAGCGAGACGGCCCCGTGCAGCGGGCATGCTGCCCTCGCACTCACCGCACGCACGGCCACCGCCGACACCGTCGTCAAGTCGATCTGCCCGTTCTGCGCGGTCGACTGCGCACAGAACGTCTACGTCACCGACGGCAGGGTAGTCCAGATCGAGGGGCGATCCCGACTCGCCCATCAGCCGGGGCAGGCTGTGTCAACTCACCTCCATGCACCCGGGCGCGATATAGTCTTACTTATGGTCATCTCAGCTTCCGAGCAGGTTTCCCTAGCCGATGCCAAGGCACGACTGTCCGAGGTCGTCGAAGGGATCGAGACCGAGCACCGTCGGGTGGTGATCACCAAGCATGGGCGACCGAGCGTGGTCGTGCTGGCGGTCGAGGATCTCGAGGCACTCGAAGATGCGCTCGATGTGCTGTCGGACCCCGAGGCGATGGCCGACCTCCGAGAGGCTGCGGACGCCCGTCGGACCGGCAAGGCGATTGAGCTGACCAAGGAGGCGGCGCGCACCCGATGGTCGCGTGGATGAGTATGGCCTCCGTTGGTCGCCGCCCGCAGTTCGCCAGCTTGACCGCCTCGCGACATCCTCACCACGGATCGTGGGCGCAGTCGTCGAGTTCTGCTTCGGACGTCTGATCGCCAACCCTCACCGAATCGGGCGTCCGCTCGAACGGCAGCTGGAAGGGTGGTACAGCGCACGAATCGGCCCGTATCGCGTCATTTACTGGATCGACGAAGACGAGCGCATCGTCTACGTAGACCACGTCGACCATCGAAGCGACGTTTACCATCCGAAGTGACCACGACCGGACGGGAACAGGCACCCCTGCCTTCTCGCTGTACGCGGCGGGCGACTGGACGGTTGAGCGCCTCGCCGAGCACCTGGCCCACCGCGGGCTCGCCAAACGCGGCCGCACCGGCCACTACCCAGCCAAGGCGGTGACCGGCTGGTCAGAGCCAGAGCGAGCGAAATCTACGCCGGTCCCGCCGATCTGCTTGCCAAACTCGACGCCAGTGCCTGCTCGCCCAGTGACATCAGGCGCGGGAATGCGGTCGCGGATGGATGCCTTCTCAAGGGATATGGCAGCAGAAATCGGTGAGACCCTCGCACTGTCGGTGCTCGACTTCGTCGGGATCGAGCACGGCGAGACTGCCCACGCGTCAATAGCGGGCGCAGTCGGCATCGCGCAGGCGGTCGAGGCCGCCGGATACCGGCGCTACTGGGTCTCCGAGCACCACAACATGGCCAGCTTGGCGTGCAGCGCCCCGGAGATTCTCATCGCGCACCTCGGCGCGCACACCCGGGAGATCCGAATCGGCGCGGCAGGGATCATGCTGCCGAACCATTCCGCGCTCAAGGTCGCGGAGACGTTCCGGACGCTGCTAGCGATATATCCCGGACGTGTCGACCTGGCCCTGGGGCGCGCGCCGGGCACCGACCCGCTGACCGCTCACGTGCTCCGGCGCGGCCGGTCCGCCGATCCCGCCACGGAGTTTCCGGCGCAAGTCGGGGAGCTGCTGGCCTTTCTCGGCAACGGCTTCCCGGCGGGCCATCCGTACGAGAAGCTGCTCGTCGCCCCGATTGTCGCGGAGCAACCCCAACTGTTCATGCTCGGCTCCAGCAGCTATGGCCCCCGCTTCGCCGCGATCAACGGGATGAGCGCGGTGTTCGCTCACCACATGAGCCCCGAGCCGGCCTTCGAGCTGCTGCGCCAGTATCGGGCCGACTTCACGCCCCGCGCCGAGGGCGACACGCCGTACTCGGCGATGTCAGTGCTGGCCTTCGCCAGCGACGACGACGAGGCGGTCACCGACTTCGAAGCGGGCTGGACCCTCACCGTCGACAATATCCGCCGTGGGATTCGTGAACCGCTGCGCCCGGAGCAAGTTCGAGCCTTCGCGCAATCAGCGGAGTTTCGCCGCCGTGCCCCGAGCGGGATGCGCATGGTCACCGGAGAGGCCAAGGCCGTCGCTGAACGACTGCTGGAGATGAAGGAGCTTGCCGAGGCCGACGAAATCGTGGTGGTCACCCCGAGCGTCGACCGAGTGCGCCGGCGCCAGAGCTATCAGGCCATTGCCCAAGCATGGCGTGCTGCGGCGTCGAGCCTTCCGATAGCTGGCACTCAGGTCTGGTAGTCCAAGCGGGTCATCATGCCGGCCTCAGCGTGGTAGGCGTTGTGGCAATGGATCATCCATCGCCCCGGATTGTCGGCATGCAGGTCGACGTCGATGCCACTCATCGCCGGGACGAGGACGGTGTCCTTGCGGGGACCCGTGCCGCCGGCCGCACCTAGTTGGAAGGTATGGCCGTGGACGTGCATGGGGTGGGCCATCATCGACTGGTTGCGAATGCGCAGCCGCGTCGCCTTACCCTGCTTGACGGTGAGCGCACGGGTGCGCTCGTACGTGCGGCCGTTAATGGTCCACTCGTAGCCGGCCATGGATCCGGCGAGCACCAGGTCCTGCACCGAGTCGGGCGAGCGGGCAGGCAGGGCCGAACCCGCGCCTGCCCGCAGGTCACCGACGAGCAGCGGCTTGCCACCGAGCGTGGCGGGGCGAACGGATTGCCCGGGTGCTCCCGACGCCGTGCGCACGAGCGCGCGAGCCATCCCGGTCTTTCCGACAGGTTGTGCGACAAGCGGGAACACGCCGCCGCCCAAGGTGACGACCGCGTCGTAACGTTCCCCCATGGCAATCCGCAGCAGCGTCGCGGTGACGGGCGCAACGGGATAGCCGTCGGTGTGCGTGATAGCCAGCTTATGGCCACCGAGGGCGACGTCGAAGATGGTGTCCGCAGCAGCGTTGATGATCCGTATCCGCACCCGCTGTCCGGGCCGCCCGCGGAGCACGTCCGGGTCTGTGGAGCTTCGTCCGTTGACGAGGTACAGCGGGTAGCGCACGTCTGCGCTGTCGCCGCCGCTCATGCCGTTCATGCCGTTCATGCCACCAGCTGATCCACCGTTGCCCCGCAAGCTCGCGAAGATCTGTTCCGGGGACGGTCCGACGCCGTCGGTCCAGTCGTCGAGGACGACGATCCACTCCAGGTCATAGCGGCCCGGCTCGTGCGGGTCGTCGACGATGAACGGCGCGTAAAGGCCCCGGTCGAGCTGTAGGCCGGTGTGCGGATGAAGCCAGTGCGTGCCGGCGTCTGGTACGACGAAGTCGAATCCGAACCGTCCCCCGGGTGCGACCGGCGGCATCGTCAAGCCGGGCACGCCGTCCATGTCGTTGCGGATCGCCAGGCCGTGCCAATGGACGCTGGTCTCCTGTGGCAGGTCATTGGTGAACGCCACCCGCACCCGATCCCCCGCAGTCGCCCGCAGGGCCGTCCCGGGCAGCGCGCCTCCGTAGGTCCAGGTGTCGACGACGGTCCCGCCGAGATCGACCTGCGTCGGCCGGGCGACCAGCTGATAGGCGCGGACCCGTCCGGTTGTCGGGCGGCGCAATTCCGCTGCGGAGATCGCTGATTGCCCGACCGGCTGGGGACCGCCACCACCGCCACGGCCTCCGCACGCGGCCAGGGCGGCGGCTCCCCCGATGCCGAGTAGTCCGGTCAGGACGGTTCGGCGGCTCACCGGCCGCGTTGGAGTCATGAGCACAGCGTGGCGGCGGTTGCCTGAGCCACCATGGATCTCAGGTGAAGCTTCGATCAAGCCGCGTGGCCCCGGTTGCAGAGACTTGATCGAAGCTTCATGGCAAACCCGGCGCACGGATATCTCACCGGTTCACGATGGACAGGTCGGCAGCACTGCAGCTGCGACTAAGACGCGAGGAGGACGCCATGATGTATTGGGGCGGCAACACAGGCTGGTGGAGCGGCGGAATGATCTTCATGGGGCTGTTCTGGCTAGCCCTCATTGGGCTTGCCGTGTGGGCGGTGCTGCGCTTGAGTAGCAGGCCTGACAGCCAGTCGAGTGCCGGCGTCGAGTCTGCACGTCACATCCTGGATCGCCGGTTCGCCGCGGGTGAGATCGACGCCCAGGCCTACGCCGAGAGCCGTCGGGTCCTGGAAGGGCGCAGCATCGACAAGACGCCTCGTTAGGCTGACGGGGCGAGTCCACTTCCCCCGTCAGCTGGAGTGCCGATGGCCGATCCGCTGCGGGTGCTCGTCGTCGATGACGAGGTGGCCCTCACCGGGGTGATCGCCGGCTACCTGCAGCGCGAGGGTTTCGAGGTCGCGGTGGCCCACGATGGACCTACCGCCCTTGAGCACGCCCGCCAGAACCCACCGGACCTGGTCGTGCTGGATGTGATGCTTCCCGGCCTCAGCGGAGTGGAAGTATGCCGGCAGTTGCGGACGTTCACCGACGCCTACGTCATCATGCTCACCGCTCGCGATGACGAGGTCGACAAGATCGTCGGGCTGTCGGTCGGCGCCGATGACTATGTGGTCAAGCCGTTCTCACCGCGAGAACTGATGGCCCGCGTCACCGCCATGCTGCGCAGGCCCCGGGTTTCCTCCGCCCTCGCTGCCTCGGCCGTTGCGCTGACCGCGGGACCCGCCCCGCCACCGGCCATAACGGCGGACGAACCCAAGACGGTCTTCGCCGACGTGGCGCTGGACACCCAAGGTCGGCGAGTCCTGCGCGGCGGCGAACCCGTCGACCTGACCCGCACCGAGTTCGACCTGCTCGCCGCGCTCGCCGCTCATCCGCGCATGGCGTTCACCCGGCGCCAACTCCTCGACCAAGTGTGGGGTGAGGACTGGTACGGCGACGAGCACGTCGTGGACGTCCACATCGCCCACCTCCGAGCGAAGCTCGGCGACGATGCGAGCGAACCGACCTACATCCGAACGATCCGCGGCGTCGGCTACGGCCTAGGGTCAGCATGACCGCCCGCCGCACCGGGCTCGCCGGTCGCCTGATGACCGCGCAGGTCCTCGTTATCGCGGTGGGCTGTCTTACCCTTGCCCTGGCCGCGGGGCTCGTCGCCCCCGGACTCTTTCGACGCCACCTGGCCCGCAGCGGCGTCAGCTCCGCTCCAGTGCGCCTGCACGCCGAACAAGCGTTCTCGGCCGCGTTCGCACTGTCGCTCACCCTGGCAGCAGGCGCCGCGCTGATCGCGGCAGCGATCACGTCGTGGATCCTCCTTCGACAGGTCAGCCGACCTGTCGAACAGCTGGCCCGAGCTGCGGATGCGGTCGCTGCCGGCCGCTACGACGTCAGCCTGCCCGCCGCGCCGTTCAGCAGCGAGCTGCAGCGGCTTTCCGACGCGTTCGCCCACATGGCAACGCGACTCGCTGACACTGATGCTGCGCGCTCGCGGCTGCTGTCAGACCTGTCCCACGAATTGCGCACGCCGCTGGCCACCATCGCGGCATATCTCGACGGACTCGAGGACGGGGTCGTGCCGGCAAGCGCCGAGTCGTGGCAGACCATGCGAGACCAGGTCAGCCGAATGCACCGGCTCACCGCCGACGTCCGCGATGCGGCGAACGCCGGCGAGGGCACCCTGGAGCTCCGGCTGATCCGAGCCGATCCCGTCGCCCTGGCGCAGGCTGCGATCAGCGCTGCTGTGCCCCGCTACGCCGAACGCGGGGTCGAGCTGAACTACCACGGCCCGACCGCCGCCCCCGCCGTGCGCGGTGATCCCGAACGGCTGGGTCAGGTCCTGAGCAACCTGCTCGACAACGCGTTGCGACACACGCCCCGTGACGGTCATGTCAGGCTGACCCTCGAACACTCAGCGAATCAGGTGTTGCTGCGCGTCACCGACGACGGTACCGGCGTGCCACCCGATCAGCTCGAAGCAATCTTCGATCGGTTCCACCGCGCCGACCCGGCGCGCGGCGACCTCGCCGGCGTCGGCAGCGGACTGGGCCTGACGATCGCGCGGGCGATCGTCCACGCCCATGGCGGAACCCTCACCGCAGCCAACACCGGTGACCGCGGCGCCACGTTCACCGTGACGCTGCCCCTCGACGAAGCAGACTGAGTTCCGACCGTCCCAGATCTGCGTCGTATATGACCTCCGGCTCTTGCGCATCGGGCGGTGCGCACGCATCGTCAGGAGAGGAAAGCAAAGGCGGTGGAGGCACAAATGATGAGAGCCGAGGAGCCGTCAGGTTCCGGTATCGGGTCGCCAGGCTTGCCTGCGTGGACGTCGGTGCTGGCCGTCGTCGCGCACCCCGATGACGAGTCTTTCGGTCTTGGCGCGATCCTGGACGCGTTTACCAGCACCGCAAGCAGCGTGTCGGTGCTGTGCCTGACCCACGGTGAAGCGTCCACGCTGCAC
>JAYTRE010000384.1:0-6838 GCA_043746395.1 Pseudonocardiales bacterium | reverse complement strand
GTCGACCAGGTGGCGGGGGGCATCCTGCGGGCCAAACGCGAGGCAGCGGTGAAGCAGGCGACCATTGGTCTGCAGACGGCCACCTCGGTACTCAGCGGCGTGGACACGGGGGTAGTCGCGGACGTCGCCGACGCTCAGCTGACGATCACCCAGAGCCTTACGGCCAACGGCACCAGCGCCGGGCTGTTCAGCATCGCCATCGAATCCGCCGCGGTGAGCGTGGGCAGTACCAGCGCCGGGGCCATCCCCAGCGCGCTGCGCCGCACGGTCCAGCGCGGCAACCTGGCCGTGGAGTACGCCCCCATGCAGGCCACCGGGAGCGGCGGCCCGCTGGTCCGGGGGCTGATCGTCGGGGAGCCGGTGCAGGCACCCACCGGCCTGTTCGAGCTGTACTACCTGTTCCCGCTCACTGCCGAGCAGCAGACGATCGCGCTCGTCCAGCGCACCGCCCTGATCTCCGGCATCGCCCTGGTCATCCTGGTTCTGGCAATCGCGCTGCTCGTCACCCGGCAGGTGGTGGAACCGGTGCGGGTGGCCGCGGTGACCGCCGGACGGCTTGCGGCGGGCGACCTGTCGCAGCGCATCAAGGTGCGCGGGTCCGACGACCTCGCCCGCCTCGGCCGCTCGTTCAATGACATGGCCGGCAGCCTGCAGCGCCAGATCCGGCGCCTGGAGGACCTGTCGCGGTTGCAGCGGCGCTTCACCAGCGACGTCTCGCACGAGCTGCGCACGCCCCTGACCACCATCAGGATGGCCACCGAACTGCTGCACGCCAACCGCGGCGAGTTCCCCGCCGAGCTGGCTCGTTCGGTCGAGCTGCTGCAGGCTGAGCTGGACCGGTTCGAGGCGCTGCTCGGCGACCTGCTCGAGATCTCCCGCTACGACGCGGGAGCGGCCCGGCTGGATTCCGAGACCGTCGACATCCGCGGCATCGTCGCGACCACGGTTGACGCCTACCGCGTTCTCGCCCAACGCAACGGCACCGAGCTCAGGATCAAGGAGCCGGACTTCCCCGTGACGGCCGACGTCGACCCGCGACGGGTGGAGCGGGTACTGCGCAACCTCATCGGCAACGCGCTCGACCACGGCGAGGGTCGCCCCATCGTCGTCACGGTGGGCTGCGACGACGACGCGGTGGCGGTGGCGGTGCGCGACCACGGCGTGGGGCTGCGGCCCGGCGAGGCGGGGCTGGTGTTCAACCGCTTCTGGCGCGGCGACCCGTCGCGCAGCCGGCTCACCGGCGGAACCGGCCTGGGTCTGGCGATCAGCCTGGAGGACGCCCGCCTGCACGACGGCTGGCTGCAGGCGTGGGGCGAGCGGGGCCGCGGGGCGGACTTTCGGCTCACCCTGCCGCGGCACGCCGGACATACCCTGATGGGGTCGCCGCTTCCACTCGGTCCCGACGACGCTGAGGAGGACGGTCGGTGAAGCGCCTGCTCGTCGCGGTGACCGTGGCGGGGCTAGTCGTCCTGACCGGCTGCACCGGCGTGCCGGCCTCGTCCCAGCCGCAGGTATTGAAGTCCGTCAACCTCAATCGCCCGTCGGCCGCGACCGCAATCACACCCACTCCGGGTGCGAACGCACGCGAGATCGTGCAGGAGTTCCTGTCCGCCAACGTGTCGCAGGACAAGCGCTACTCAGCCGCCCGGGCATTCCTGACGCCAGCGGCGAAGAACCGCTGGACCGACACCACAGTGACCATCGTGAACACCCTGCAGATCGGCAACTTCGACGTCGCTGACAGCACCGTCACGGTCCGTGGCGGGACGGTGGGAACGGTGAGCGCTACCGGCGTCTACGCGCCGGTCCTGCAAGGCGAGGGCGCGGGCGGGCCGATCCTGCCCTTCGGTTTCGTGATGAAGCAGATCGGCGGCCAGTGGCGGATCGACGGTCTCCCGCCGGGGCTGCTGCTCGACGAGGCGGACTTCCAGCAGATCTACCAGCAGCACAGCCTGTACTACTACGACCTCACCGGGACCCATCTCGTGCCCGACCCCCGCTACACCGCCCTCGCCGACCCGGCTGCGCTGGCGAGCTGGCTGGTACAGCAACTCGTGAGCGGGCCTGGGCCCGAACTGCAGAACGTCGTGAGCAGCGACATCCCCGCCCAGACCGACCCGCGGCGGGTCAGCCTCACCATGGGGCAGGTGACCCAGATCGAGATCCCCGGCGCGAGCCAGCTCGATGCCGGCACCCTCAACCACCTCGCCGCCCAGGTCGCGGTGACCCTCGGCGAGGTAGACGGGGGGCAGTCGCTGACGATCACCGACAACGGCCGGGCAGTGCGCATCCCGCAGGTGGGCGGCGTCGGCTTCACCGAGTCGATGTTCCAGCCGGCGCGGGACCCTGCGCAGCCCCCACCGCCGGTGTATTACATCCGCGACGCCGGCCGCCACGGCGCTGTGGTGAACGAGCAGGGCACCGCGGTGCACGGCCCGCTGGGCACCGGCCAGTACGACCTGACGTCGGTGGCGCTGGCCCGCGGCGGGGGCAGCGACCTCTACGCCGCGGGCACCACGGGCACCCCGGCGGACGAGCGGCTGCTGGTCGGCACCCAGAGCCACGGCCTGCTCCCGACCGCGGTGCACGGCCCGCTGACGCGCCCGAGTTGGGTGCCCGGCATGGATGAGGTGTGGGTGGGCAGTGGCTCCACGATTTGGCGGGTCAGCGGCGCGGGCACGGCCACCGCGGTGAGCGTGACACCGGCCAGCGGTGTCGTGACGGGCCAGGTGATCGCGCTGCGGATCAGCCCCGACGGCGCCCGCATCGCGGTCGTGCTGCGCGGAGCGGCCAACGTCGCGCAGCTGTGGGTCGGCGCGGTGGTGCGGCCCATTGCCGGCCAGGTACGCATCGACAATCTCGAACAGATCAGCCCGCAGGCCATCGCGATCACCGATGTCGCGTGGTACGGCGCGGTAAAGCTCTTCGCCACGGGACGCAGCACCGTCAGCGGGGCCGGCAACGTCTACGAGGTGCAGGTAGACGGTTCGGTATGGACGGCCCGCAACATCATCAACCTCCCCGATGCACCGGACAGCATCACCGTTGCCGAGAACGCCTTCGCGTGGGTGTCGGCCGGTGGGACGATCTGGGAACAGGCCGCAGGCTCGTGGGCCAGCCCGGGCGGCACCTACACCTATGGCTCAAACCCGGTATACCTCGAATAGTCCAGTGCCTCGACCAGCCCGATACCGTGACCAGCCCGATAGCGCGACCAGCCCGATAGCGCGAGCAGCCGGATACGGCGAGGAGCTGACGCGACCGGCCCGGCCGTCCACAGCCGGGCGGCCCATCCACAACGCGCGGTGCGCACCGACCCCGTCGACCCACACTCGGGCATGGTGTCCGGGTGCGTACCACATTCGTCAGCGGTCTCGTCGACCTGCTACTGCCCGTGCAGTGCGTCGGCTGCGGTAGCAATGCCGGCACGCTGTGCCCGGGCTGCCGGCCGGTGACCCCGCCGCGGGAGGCGGACCACGGTGGGTTGGTGGTGCGGGCCGCCGCGAGCTACCAGGGCGGCATCCGGGCCGCGCTCGTCGCCTACAAGGAACACGGCCGGCGCGACCTCGCTGGGCCGCTGGCCGAGCTGCTGGGCGGCGCCGTGGACGCCGCGCGCGGCGGTGCGCGGGTTGTCCTGGTCGGGGTCCCCACCGGGCGCGCTGCGGCCCGGGCGCGCGGGGGTGACCATGTGGCCCGGCTGGTGGCCCTCGTGGCCCGGGGAAGTGGGCTGCCGCGCGCCCAGCCGCTGCGCCAGGTTCGCCCGGTCCGCGATTCCGCCGCGCTGGGCGTGGCGGCGCGCCGACTCAATGTCGCCGGTTCGATGGCCGCCGAGCCCGCCTGCCACTCGGAGGTGGCGTTGCTCATCGATGACATCGTCACCACCGGCAGCACGCTGCTCGAGGCGCGCCGCGCGCTGCTCGCGGCCGGGTGGCCGGTCGCGGGCGCCGCGGTCGTGGCGGCGACGCCGCGTGGCCCGGGTGCACATCCGGTTCACAGCCCGTCCCCTGGCACGCGTACCGGGACGGGTCTAGCGTGGGTATGACCTAACCGCGTAGTCAGATGCATGGTGGAGGTCGCATGGAAACTGCCGTGGCACACATGGAGATCGTCGTCCGGGGCCGCAACGTCGTCGTTCCAGAGCACTACCGACAACACGTCACCGACAAACTCGCCAAGGTCGAACGCTACGACCACAAGATCATCAGAACCGATGTCGAACTCCAGCATGAGCGCAATCCGCGGCAGAATGGCCGCTGCCAGCACGTCGAGATAACCTGCCGCACCCGGGGGCCCGTGGTCCGCAGCGAGGCCTGCGCCGAGGACTTCTACAAGGCCCTCGACCAGGCCGCCGAAAAGTTGGAGCGACGCCTGCGCCAGGCCGCTGACCGGCGGCGCGTGCACCACGGGCGGCGCACCCCGCCGTCAGTGGCCGAGGTGACCGCCGCCGCGGATGCCCGCGCGATGCAGGCAGCCGAGGACGCCGGCGAGGACGCCGGCGAGGACGGGCCCGGGCACGTCGTGCGCGAGAAGGAGCACCCGGCGAAACCGATGACTGTCGATCAGGCGCTGTTCGAGATGGAACTCGTCGGCCACGACTTCTTCCTGTTCAGCGACGCCGACTCGGGACGCCCGTCAGTCGTCTATCGCCGGCACGCCTACGACTACGGCCTCATCCGGCTGACCGGCGCAACATCGGGTTCACCCGGGCGAAGCACACCTCGTCGCTGAAGCTCGCGTCGCTGTCGGCCAGCCGGGCCGCTCGCGTCCCGTCGGGGAGGAACCCGCCGGCCAGCGCAGCCTGCTGCGACGCGAGGTTGCGGTGCTTGGCGCCCAGCTCCAGCCGGGCGAAACCGGCCTGTTGGAAGGCCCAGTCGGTGAGCAGCCGCAGGGCGCGCCCGGTGAAACCGCGCCCGCGGAACGCGGGGCGCACCCCGTAGCCGATGCCGGCGATCCGCGGCGGGCCGAGCTGGCGCAGCGCAATCGAGCCTGCCGGCTCGCCGGTGGCGGCCGCGACGATCGTCAGCCGGCCCATCGGGCCGACCAGCCATTCCAGGCGCGCTCGGCGGGCCATCGCGGTGACCGCGGCCTCGGCAAACGGCTCGCCCGAGAAGTGCCAGCGCCGCGACTGCGCGCTGTTGAGTTCATCGAGCATCGCCGCGGCGTCGCCCGCTTCGGTGATCCGCAGGGTAACGACGCCGTCGTGCAGCCCGCCCGCCGGCAAGGGCGGCAGGACCGCCGCGATCGGCGCGCCCACGTCGGCGGCTAGCCGGGCGAACACCGCACCGTCAACCGGCCCACTCGGGGTGAGCACCTCGCCGCGCAGGATCGCCTCAAAGCTGAAACCGGCCCGCAGCGCCGACTTCGCCGAGGCGATGTTGGCGACCGCACAGCGCAGCTGGACGCGGTGGATGCCGCGGGCGAAAGCCCACGCCGCTAGCACCCGCGAGGCCTCGGCGGCGTAGCCGTTGCCCTGGCCGGGCGGGTACACCGCGTACCCGATCTCGGCACTGACCTGACGTGGCTTCGGTAGCCGCAGCGCTGCCGAGCCGACCACTCGTCCGGTCGCCGTCTCGACGAGCGCGCACCCGAGGCCGGTGCCCGTCGCGCGGCCCTCGTCGCCGAGCGCAGTGACGAACTCGATCGCGTCGCGGCGGGTGTACGGGTCCGGCAGCGGCAGGAACTCGTACATGCGGCGGTCCTGGAACGCTGCGTGGACGGCCTCGGTGTCGCCACGCTGCCAGGGGCGAAGCGTGAGCCGCTCACCGGTGAGGACGAGGTCGTTGAGTTCAATGCCCGCAAACAGCCCCATGGCCGTGACTGTGCCAGAACTGCCGTTTCCGACGAAGGCAATTACCTCGGCCCTGCATCGGCGGCCATGTCATGAGGTGAGCCGGGACGGGCGCTCCGGACCACGTACCATGGCCGCCGTGGTTCTAGCCAAGATTCTGCGTGCCGGTGAAGGCAAGATGGTCCGACGTCTGGCGACGATCGCCGGGCACATCGAGACGCTCGAGGACGACTACGTCGAGTTGACCGACGCCGAGCTGCGGGGGCTCACTGACACCTTCCGGGAGCGTTACCGCGACGGGGAGAGGCTCGACGATCTGCTACCCGAAGCCTTCGCCGTCGTGCGCGAGGCCGCGCGTCGCACCCTTGGCCAGTTCCATTACAAGGTGCAGCTCATGGGCGGTGCCGCGCTGCACCTCGGCAACATCGCCGAGATGAAAACCGGTGAGGGCAAGACGCTGGTCTCCACGCTGCCCGCCTACCTCAACGCGCTCGCCGATGGTGGGGTGCACGTGGTGACCGTAAACGACTACCTGGCGGGCCGGGACGCCGACTGGATGGGTCGGGTTCACCGCTTCCTCGGCCTGACCGTGGGCAAGATCATGAACGACCTGCCGCCGGACCGGCGCCGGGTCGCCTACGCCTGCGACATCACCTACGGCACGAACAACGAGTTCGGCTTCGACTACCTGCGCGACAACATGGCCTGGTCGCTGGAGGAGTGCGTGCAGCGCGGGCACAGCTTCGCCCTCGTCGACGAGGTGGACTCGATCCTCGTCGACGAGGCGCGGACGCCGCTGATCATCTCGGGTCCGGCCGAGCAGAACTCGCGCTGGTATACCGAGTTCGCCAAGATCTCGCCCCGGCTGCGCCGCGGCGAGGACGGCGAGGGCGACTACGAGGTGGACGAGAAGAAGCGCACCATCGGGATCATGGAGTCGGGGGTCGAGAAGGTCGAGGACTGGCTCGGCATCGACAACCTCTACGATCCGGTCAACACGCCCCTGGTGTCCTTCCTGAACAACGCGCTCAAGGCCAAGGAGCTGTTCAA
>JAYTRE010000383.1:0-2254 GCA_043746395.1 Pseudonocardiales bacterium | reverse complement strand
ATGGTCGCCGCCCTGTCGAACTACGCGCTGACCGTGCTGGTGTTCCTGATCCTGCTCCGCGCGGTGAGCCCGGCCCTGGCCGACGTTCCCGCCTTCGCGGCCGGCCTGGCGTCATCGCTGTTGCCCTACCTCGCCTGGCAGTTCCGGCGCGCCCGTACGCGTGTCTGAGCCCCACTCAGCAACTGATAATGTTCACGTTGCGATGAGCCAACCACCGTCGCCAGTCCAGCCACCCCAGGGCGGCGGCGATCCCTGGTCCGCGTTCGGTTACGTTGTATCCGGCGTCGCGGTCTACGGGATGCTTGGCTGGGGGTTGGGTGTCTGGCTGCACGCCAGCTACCTGACCCCGCTCGGCATCGTGCTCGGCGCCGCTCTCGGTCTCGGCTTGGTGTTTCACCAAGTCGGGCTGAGCCGTTGTGCCGGGGCCAGTAGTCACAGCATCGCCAGCAGTGTGTCCGGGCCGGGAGCAGCTCCCCCCGTCGAGTCGCGCGAGGATCGAGGAGAGACCGAGTGAGCAGCGTGCTAGCCGCGAACCCGGGCTTCGTGCCGCCGGGCCCGGCCGACTTCCAGCTGCCGGACATCTTCAAGGGCGACCAGATCCTGCTCACCAAGGCGTCCCTGCTTCTCGTGCTGGCCGCTGTGATCGTCTTCGTGGGATTCTTCGCCAGTTCGCGTCGGACGGCGCTCGTCCCCGGCAAGCTGCAGTACGCCGGCGAGGCGGCGTACTCCTGGGTGCGCGACAGCATCGGCCGCGACATCATCGGCGAGCGTGACTTCATCAAGTACGTTCCGCTGCTGGTGTCGCTGTTCTTCTTCGTTCTTGTCAACAACCTGTTCGGCATCGTGCCGTTCCTGCAGTTCGCGCCCTTCTCCCGGGTGAGTTTCGCCTATGGGCTCGCAGCGCTCGTCTGGCTGATCTACAACGGCGTGGGCGTCGCGCGGCACGGCTTGTTCGGCTATCTCAAGCTACAGACCGTGCCGGCGGGGGTACCACTCGCGATCCTGCCGCTACTCGTGCCGCTCGAGTTCCTGTCCAACATCCTGGTGCGCCCGGTCACTTTGTCGCTGCGTCTGTTCGCGAACATGTTCGCCGGTCACCTGCTGCTGCTGCTGTTCGCGACGGGCGGGGAGTACCTGCTGCTGCACGCCACGGGTCCACTGGTCAAACCGGCAGGCATCCTCTCCTTCGTCATGGGCATCGCGGTCGGATTCCTCGAGTTCATCGTCGAAATCCTGCAGGCGTACGTCTTCGTGTTGCTGACCGCTACCTACATCTCGGGCGCCCTGGCGGCCGAGCACTGAGCTTCACTTTTCCCGCCCGACCGATCCTCGGCCGGGCAAACACATCACCGAAAGGAACTCCACTCATGGCCAGTGGTGGCTCGCTCAACATGATCGGTTACGGCCTGGCCGCGATCGGCCCCGGCATCGGAATCGGCTTGATCTTCGCCGCCTATATCAGCGGTACGGCACGGCAGCCGGAGATGCAAAGCCGGTTGCAGCCGATCGCCATTCTGGGCTTCGCGCTCGCCGAGGCGCTCGCGATCATCGCTATCGCCCTCGCGTTCGTACTGTAGTAACCCGGCCGCTACCCGCTACGAGACCGAGGTCGCACCATGACACCGATCCACCTGGCGCCGGTTCTGCATCTTGCGACCGGGGCAGTGGCAGCGCCCAACCCGCTTGTGCCGACGCTCGCCGAGATCATCCTCGTCGTCATCGTCTTCTTGGCGCTGTGGTACTTGATTGCCAAGTTCGTCGCGCCGCGGTTCGAGCTCGCGTTCGACCAGCGCCGCGAGGCCATCGAGGGAGGCATCGCTCGAGCCGAGGCTGCGCAGGCCGAGGCGCAGGCCACCCTGACGCAGTACCGGCAGCAGCTGGCCGAGGCCCGCGGCGAGGCGGCCATGATCCGCGAGAGCGCCCGGGCCGAGGCGCAGCACATCATCGAGGAGCTGCGCGCCCAGGCCCAGGAGGAGTCGGCCCGCATCATTGCCCGGGGTGAGGAGCAGCTGGCCAGCCAGCGCGGCGTCGTCGTCCGCGAGCTTCGCGGCGAGATCGGCTCGCTTGCCGTCGAGCTGGCGGAGCGGATCGTCCAGCAGCGGCTGGCCGACGACACCCACGTCCGGGCTACGGTGGACGCCTTCCTCGTCGACCTGCGAGAGCGGGGGGCATGATGCGCTCCGCGAGCCGGGAGGCGCTGCGCACCCTGCGCCGGCACCAGGAGACGGCGATCGGTGCGAACCCGTCGGCACGA
>JAYTRE010000382.1:0-2300 GCA_043746395.1 Pseudonocardiales bacterium | reverse complement strand
GTCGGCGAGCCGCCGAACGTCTCGGCCCTGCTGCGCCGCAGCATCCAACTACTGGGTCGCGCGCGATGAGCGCTGGCGCGAAGAGCAGGGGGTTCGGTGCGCCGGTAGGCGTGCTCGGATCTAGAGGCTGCCCGAGTGCAGCGAGTGGTGGGCGAGGGATCCGATGAGCGCTGGCGCGAAGAGCAGAGGGATCCGATGAGCTTCGGTGCGCGCCTGACCCGGGCCCTGGACGAGCGCGGCTCGCTGTGCGTCGGCATCGACCCCCACCCCGGTCTCGTCGCGGCGTGGGAGCTCGGCGGCGACGTCGACGGCCTCGAGCGGTTCGCCGACACGTGTGTTGCGGCCTTCGCCGGCACGGCAGCAGTCGTCAAGCCGCAGTCGGCGTTCTTCGAGGCGTTCGGCGCGGCGGGCATCGCCGTCCTCGAGCGCACCGTCGCCTCCTGCCGGGAGGGTGGCGCGCTCGTGCTGCTCGACGTGAAGCGCGGCGACATCGGCACCACGATGGCCGCCTACGCGCGCGCCTATCTCGATCCGGCCGCACCGCTGGCCGTCGACGCGATCACGCTCAGCCCGTACCTCGGCGTCGGCTCGCTGCAGCCGGCCTTCGACGAGGCGGCAGCGCACGGCGCGGGCGCGTTCGTGCTCGCGCTGACCTCCAACCCCGAGGGCCCGCAGGTGCAGCACGCGCTCGGCCCGGACGGTCGCAGCGTCGCCCAGACCGTCGTCGACGAGATCGCAGCCCGCAACCGGGGCGCCGCCCCGTTGGGGTCGCTGGGGCTCGTCGCCGGCGCGACGATCGGTGACACCGGCACGGACTTCGCGCAGCTCAACGGCCCGATCCTGGCGCCAGGGGTCGGTGCGCAGGGCGGCACGGCCGAGGACGTCAGGCGGATCTTCGGTGCCGCGCTGCCCTGGGTGCTGCCGGCCATCTCGCGCGACGTGCTGCGGCACGGACCGAACATCGCCGCGCTGCGCGCCGCCGTCGCGCGACAGGTCGAGGCGTTCGCCTTCCTCCGCTCCTGAGCGATCTTGATACCAGGACGTCGTCATGGCGAAGCATGCGTATCAAGATCGCGGCGGGGACGGAGTCAGAGCGCGCGGAGGATCTGCTCGACGCGATCCTTCGCGTCCCCGAACAGCATCTGGGTGTTCTCCTTGAAGAACAGCGGGTTCTGCACACCTGCGTAGCCGGTGTTCATCGATCGCTTGAACACCACGACGTTGGCGGCCTCCCACACGTGCAGCACCGGCATGCCCGCGATGGGACTGCCGGGGTCGTCGATCGCGGCCGGGTTGACGGTGTCGTTCGCGCCGATCACGAGCACCACCGAGGTCTCGGCGAAGTCGTCGTTGATCTCGTCCATCTCCAGCACGATGTCGTAGGGCACCTTCGCTTCGGCGAGCAGGACGTTCATGTGGCCGGGCAGGCGTCCGGCCACGGGGTGGATACCGAAGCGGACCTCGACGCCGCGCTCACGCAGCTTGCGGGTGAGGTCGGCAACCGGGTACTGCGCCTGCGCGACGGCCATCCCGTAACCCGGCGTGATGATCACCGAGGACGCGTCCCTGAGCAGCTCGGCGGTCTGCTCGGCGGTGATCTCGCGGTGCTCGCCGTAGTCGGTGTCGTCGCTGGTGGCGCCCTCGATGCCGAAACCACCGGCGATCACCGAGAGGAATGAGCGGTTCATCGCCGTGCACATGATGTAGGACAGGTAGGCACCGGACGAGCCCACGAGCGCGCCGGTGACGATCAGCAGGTCGTTGTTGAGCAAGAAGCCCGACGCCGCGGCCGCCCAGCCCGAGTAGCTGTTGAGCATCGAGATGACCACAGGCATGTCGCCGCCGCCGATGGAGGCCACCAGGTGCAGGCCCAGCGCGAGGGCGACCACCGTCATCGCCACGAGCAGCCACAGGTGCGGGCGGACGACGAAGGCAACAGTGAGACCGGCAAAGGCCACCAGTGCACCCAGGTTGATCAGGTTGCGGCCGGGAAGCACGAGCGGAGTCGAGGTGATCCGTGCGGAGAGCTTGAGGAACGCCACGATCGAACCGGTGAACGTCACCGCGCCGATGAACACGCCGATGAACACCTCGGCGTGGTGGATGCGCAGCAGCGAGCCGGCGACCAGGGTCTGCGTGGCGGGCCGCGCCTCCACTTCGAGGTAGCCGTCGTAGCCGACGAGCACGGCAGCCAGGCCGACGAAGCTGTGCAGCATCGCGATGAGCTCGGGCATGCCGGTCATCTCGACCCGGCGCGCGCGCCAGATTCCGATCGCGGCGCCGAGCACCATGGCCATGGC
>JAYTRE010000381.1:0-3431 GCA_043746395.1 Pseudonocardiales bacterium | reverse complement strand
AGGGTGAGCTCGGCGTAGCGGACCTGCTGCGCGGCCAGATCTGCGGCAACGTCGTAGGTGAGCGTCCAGATGTCTTCGGCGTCGCGGATGAGATCCACTACCGAGAGGTAGACCTCGATGAAGTGCCCGAGGTCGGTGAAGGTGAAGTAGTTGGCGAGCAACTCCGCATCGGCCGGCACCGGCGTGGCGCCTTCGTAGCGTGCCGCTAGCGCCGCAACCGTCGCAGGGGATGCGGAGCCGACATGGTGGACGTGCAGTTCGGCCTTCGGCAAGCCGGCGATGAAGGTGTCGAGCGTGTTCATCCGATCATTGTCTCCGGACCCCGCATCCGGTGCAGCTGGCCGGGGCGCTCGACGAGATTACGCTGCGTACCGAGGTGATTACGGAGCGCTAACGCTGCATTCACCGCGAGGTCCGGGTGCGGGCCCGGACGGCGGTCGTTGCCGCAGCCGCGGCGGCCGGGCGCTTGCGGGGTGCGCGCGGAGCCTTGACGGCTGGGGTTTCCGCGGCCAGGCCCAGGGCGTGGGCCAGGAACTGGCCGGTGTGCGAGGCCGCGACGCGGACCACCTGCTCCGGGGTCCCCTCGGCAACGACCAGGCCGCCGCCGGAACCGCCCTCGGGACCCATGTCGATGATCCAGTCCGCGGTCTTGATCACGTCCAGGTTGTGCTCGATGACGATCACCGAGTTGCCCTTGTCGACGAGTGAGTGCAGCACGCCGAGCAGCTTGCTGACGTCGTCGAAGTGCAGGCCCGTCGTCGGCTCGTCCAGGACGTAGATGGTGCGTCCGGTGGAGCGCTTCTGTAGCTCGGAGGCGAGCTTGACCCGCTGCGCCTCGCCGCCGGACAGGGTCGGGGCGGGCTGCCCCAGCCGCACATAGCCGAGCCCCACGTCGACGAGCGTGTCGAGGTGACGGGCGATCTTGTTGATGGGGGCGAAGAACTCCGCCGCCTCCTCGATCGGCATCTCGAGGATCTCGCTGATCGTCTTGCCCTTGTAGTGCACCTCGAGCGTCTCGCGGTTGTACCGGGCACCCTTGCAGACCTCGCACGGCACATAGACGTCGGGCAGGAAGTTCATCTCGATCTTGATCGTGCCGTCCCCGGCGCACGTTTCGCAGCGACCGCCTTTGACGTTGAAGGAGAACCGGCCCTGCTGATAGCCGCGGATCTTGGCCTCGGTCGTCTCGCTGAACAGCTTGCGGATGTGATCGAAGACGCCGGTGTAGGTGGCCGGGTTGGAGCGCGGAGTGCGGCCGATCGGCGACTGGTCGACGCCGACCACCTTGTCGAGCTGGTCGATACCGGTCACCCGTTTGTGCCGCCCCGGCGGCAGCTTCGCCCCGTTGATCCGGCCGGCCAGCGCGGCGTAGAGGATGTCGTTGACCAGGGTGGACTTGCCGGAGCCGCTGACGCCGGTGACGGCCACGAAGCAGCCGAGCGGGAAGGCCACGTCCACGTTGCGCAGGTTGTGCTCGCGAGCTCCTTCGACGACGACGTCGCGGCCGGGCTGGCGCGGGCGCCGCAGCGCCGGGACCGGGATCGAGCGCCGCCCGGACAGGTAGGCGCCGGTGATGGACTCCTGGGACGCGAGTAACTCCTCGACCGGCCCGCTGACGACGATGTTGCCGCCATGCTCACCCGCCCGCGGCCCGATGTCCACCACCCAGTCCGCGGTGCGGATGGTGTCCTCGTCGTGTTCGACGACGATCAGCGTGTTGCCGAGGTCGCGCAACCGCACCAGCGTCTCGATGAGGCGGCGGTTGTCGCGCTGGTGCAGCCCGATCGAGGGTTCGTCGAGGACGTAGAGCACGCCGACGAGCCCGGAACCGATCTGGGTGGCCAGCCGGATGCGCTGGGCCTCGCCGCCGGCGAGCGTGGCGGCGGCCCGGTCCAGGGACAGGTAGTGCAAGCCCACGTCGACGAGGAAACCGAGCCGGGCGTGGATCTCCTTCAGTACGCGTTCCCCGATCAATGCCTCCCGGTCGGTGAGCTCGAGTTCGCGCAACCAGGCGGCCGCGTCGCCGATCGAGAGGGCCGCCAGCTCGGCAATGGAGCGCCCACCGATCGTGACGGCGAGGATCTCCGGCTTGAGCCGGGTGCCCTGGCAGGTGGGGCAGGGCACCTCGCGCATGAAGCCCTCGTACTTCTCGCGCGAGTAGTCGCTGTCGGTCTCGGCGTAGCGGCGTTCGATCCACGGCACGACGCCCTCGTAGTTGGCGTAGTAGCTGCGGTCGCGGCCGTAGCGGTTGCGGTAGCTGATGTGCACCTGCTCGCCGGTACCGTGCAGGACCGCCTTCTGCGCGCGGGCGGGCAGCCGCTCCCACGCGGTGTCGACCTCGAAGCCCTCGGCATCGGCGAGGCCCTGCAGCAGGCGCAGGAAATACTCGCTGGTCTGCCCGCTCGACCACGGCGCGATAGCGCCTTCGGCGAGGCTGCGCTCGGGATCGGGGACGATCAGCTCCGGGTCGACCTCCTTGCGGGTGCCCAGGCCCACACACACCGGGCAGGCGCCGAACGGCGCGTTGAAGGAGAACGACCGCGGTTCGAGTTCGTCGATGGCCAGCGGGTGGTCGTTGGGGCAGGCCAGTCGCTCGGAGTAGCGGCGCTCGCGATGGGCGTCCGCGTCGGGCAGGTCGACGAAGTCGAGGATCACCAGTCCGCCGGCCAGCCCGAGCGCGGTCTCCACGGAGTCGGTGATCCGCTGCTTGCTCGAGGCCCGGGCCGTGAGCCGGTCGACCACCGCCTCGATGGTGTGCTTCTCCTGCTTCTTCAGCTTGGGCGGCTCCGTCAGCGAGTGGATCACGCCATCGACGCGCACCCGGGCATAACCCTTGGTCTGCAGGTCCGCGAACAGGTCGACGTACTCGCCCTTACGCTCGCGGATGACTGGCGCCAGCACCTGGAAGCGGGTGCCGTCCGGCATCTCGAGGATGCGGTCGACGATCTGCTGCGGGGTCTGCTTGCTGATCGCCTCCCCGCAGCTCGGGCAGTGCGGGCGCCCGATCCGGGCGAACAGCAGCCGCAGGTAGTCATAGACCTCGGTGATCGTCCCGACTGTCGAACGGGGGTTCTTGCTCGTCGACTTCTGGTCGATCGACACCGCGGGCGAAAGCCCTTCGATGAAGTCGACATCCGGCTTGTCCAGCTGGCCAAGGAATTGCCGAGCGTAAGCAGACAGTGACTCTACGTAACGACGCTGTCCTTCGGCAAAGATCGTGTCGAAGGCCAGGCTGGACTTCCCCGACCCGGAGAGCCCGGTGAAGACGATCATCGCGTCCCGGGGTAGGTCGAGGCTGACGTCCTTGAGGTTGTGCTCGCGGGCGCCACGGACGATCAGGCGGTCGTTCACGTCAGGTGTCCAGCGCACTTTCTTCTCGACGGGCATTGGCCCCAGCCTAATGACCGCTGCCGACAACGTACTGGCGCGAC
>JAYTRE010000380.1:0-12677 GCA_043746395.1 Pseudonocardiales bacterium | reverse complement strand
ACGAGGTGCTGCTCGCCGCCGCCGAGCAGCAGGGCGATCTCGATACCGTCGAGGACGAGCTCTTCCGCTTCGAGCGGATCCTGGCTGCCTCGGGTGAGCTGGTGGCGGCTTTCGACGAGACGACGGTGCCAGCTCCGCGACGCCGTGAACTGCTCGACTCGGTGCTGGCCGGCAAGGTCAACCCGATCACCACCGAACTGCTCGGCCACGCGCTGGCCAGTGATCGCAAGCGCAGCCTGATGCTGGCGATCGACGGCCTGCTCGAGGCCAGCGCCAAGCGACGGGAGCGGTCGGTGGCCCGGGTCATCTCGGCAACCGAACTGACCGGGGCGCAGACCGAGCGGCTGGCCGCGGCCCTGACCCGGCTCTACGGCCGGCCGATCAGCGTCCGCAGCGCGGTCGATGCCGCCGTCCGCGGTGGCATGGCCGTCCGGGTCGGCGACGAGGTTATCGACGGCACCATCGCAACCAAGCTCAACGCGGCCCGCGCCGCGTTCGCGAGCTGATCAACTCCATAAGCTTCATTACCCAAGATCAAGATTGAGGAACCAAGATGGCTGAGCTGACGATCTCTGCCGACGAGATCCGGAGTGCACTCGAGGGCTACGTGTCCTCCTACTCTCCGGAGGCCTCCCGCGAGGAGGTCGGCGTCGTGTCCGACACCGGGGACGGGATCGCCCACGTCGAGGGACTGCCCAGTGCGATGACCAACGAGCTGCTGGAATTCGAGGGCGGCACGCTGGGCCTGGCCCTGAACCTCGACGTCCGCGACATCGGTGTGGTCATCCTGGGTGATGCCTCCAAGATCGAAGAGGGACAGCAGGTCAAGCGGACCGGCGAGATCCTGTCGGTCCCGGTCGGCGACAACTTCCTCGGCCGGGTGGTGAACCCGCTGGGCAACCCGATCGACGGCCTCGGCGAGATCGAGTCCTCCGAGCGGCGCGCCCTGGAGCTGCAGGCTCCGACCGTGGTGCAGCGCAAGGAGGTCAAGGAGCCGCTGCTGACCGGGATCAAGGCCATCGACGCGATGACCGCAATCGGCCGTGGCCAGCGTCAGCTGATCATCGGTGACCGGCAGACAGGCAAGACCACCGTCGCCCTGGACGCGATCATCAACCAGCGCGAGAACTGGAAGACCGGCGACCCGAAGAAGCAGGTCCGCTGCATCTACGTCGCGATCGGCCAGAAGGGCTCGACCATCGCCGCGGCCCGCAACACCCTGGAGGAGGCCGGCGCGCTGGAGTACACCACCATCGTGGCGGCCCCGGCCTCGGACTCGGCCGGGTTCAAGTACCTCGCGCCCTACACCGGCTCGGCCATCGGCCAGCACTGGATGTATGACGGCAAGCACGTCCTGATCGTGTTCGACGACCTGTCCAAGCAGGCCGAGGCCTACCGCGCCGTGTCGCTGCTGCTGCGCCGCCCGCCGGGCCGCGAGGCCTACCCGGGCGACGTGTTCTACCTGCACAGCCGCCTGCTCGAGCGCTGCGCCAAGCTCTCTGACGAGCTGGGTGGCGGATCGATGACGGGCCTGCCGGTCATTGAGACCAAGGGCAACGACATCTCGGCCTACATCCCGACGAACGTCATCTCCATCACCGACGGGCAGTGCTTCCTCGAGACCGACCTCTTCAACGCCGGTGTCCGGCCGGCGATCAACGTTGGCGTCTCGGTATCGCGGGTAGGCGGTGCCGCCCAGCCCAAGGTGATGCGGGCGGTGTCAGGGCGATTGCGCGTCGACCTTGCGCAGTATCGCGAGCTTGAGGCCTTCTCAGCGTTCGGCTCCGACCTGGACAAGGCCAGCCAGCAGCAGCTCGCCCGCGGCGCCCGCTTGGTCGAGCTGCTCAAGCAGCCGGCGTCCTCGCCGTTCCCCGTCGGACGCGAGATCGTCTCCATCTGGGCCGGCACGACCGGCAAGATGGACGATGTCGAGGTCGGTGACATCCGGCGCTTCGAGGCAGAACTGCTCGACTATGTCGCACACCACTCGCCCGAGCTGTTCGACTCCCTCGCCAACGCGAAGGCGCTCGAGGACGACACGGTGGCGTCGTTGGAGCAGCTCGTCGAGGAGTTCAAGGCGCAGTTCCAGGCGACCGCGAGCGGCGAGTAATCCATGGGAGCCAAACTTCGCGTCTACCGGAGCCGAATCCGTTCGGTCCAGTCGACCAAGAAGATCACCAAGGCGCAGGAGCTCATTGCCGCCTCGCGCATCGCCAAGGCGCACGCTCGGATGGCCGCCGCTCGCCCCTATGCCGATGAGTTGACGCGCGCACTCGCGGCCCTTGGCAAGAACGCCTCGCTGCAGCACCCGATGCTCACCGGCGTGGAATCACCGCAGCGGACCGGAGTTCTCGTCGTTACCAGCGATCGCGGGCTGGCCGGCGGGTACAACGCCAACGCCTTGAAGAAGGCGAACGAGTTGGCGAAGCGGCTCGAGGGCGAAGGCAAGCAGGTCGTGCTCTACGTGGTCGGCCGCAAGGGCGTTGCCTACTACCGGTTCCGGCACGTCGCGATTTCCGGATCGTGGACGGGGTTCTCCGAGCAGCCGAACTTCGGCGATGCCCGGGCGGCAACCGAGGCGATCGTCGCGGCCCTGACTGCGACCTCGGCGAACGAGTCGGGTGGAGAGGCAGGCATCGACGAGCTGTACGTCGTCTACACCCGATTCCAGAACTCGGTGACCCAGATCCCGGCGCCAGTACTGGTGTCGCCAGCCAACGGCACTGGCGGCGACGACGAGGCCGGGGCCGCAGCCGCGGCGGTTGGCGGCCCCGCGGACGAGGATGCGGAGCAGGGGCCGCAGCCGTCCTACGAGTTCGAGCCCGAGCCCGAGAAGCTCATTGCTGCGTTGCTGCCCCGCTACGTCAGCGCGCGGATCTTCTCAGCGCTGCTGGAGTCGGCGGCCTCGGAGTCCGCAGCCCGGCGCCGGGCGATGAAGTCAGCGAGTGACAATGCGACCGACCTGATCAAGACGTACACCCGGTTGGCGAGCCAGGCTCGTCAGGCCGAGATCACCCAGGAAATCAGCGAGATCGTCGGCGGCGCCGACGCTCTCGCGGCGGCAGGAAGTGACGAGCGATGACCATATTGATCGATAGTGAGGCCGACACCTCGACAGCTGGGGCCGCCACCGGACGGGTCGTGCGCGTCATCGGCCCGGTTGTCGACGTGGAGTTCGGGCGCAACACCATCCCCGCGCTGTACAACGCACTGACCACCGACATCGCCCTCGGCGAGCTGTCTAAGAAGCTCACCCTGGAGGTGGCGCAGCACATCGGTGACGACATGATCCGCGCGATCGCCCTGCAGCCGACCGACGGCCTGGTGCGGGGCGCGGTCGTCACCGACACCGGTGGTCCGATCACGGTCCCGGTGGGGGACGTCACCAAGGGCCACGTCTTCAACACCCTTGGCGAGTCCCTCGATGTCCCGACCTCGTCGCTTGACATCACCGAGCGCTGGTCGATCCACCGCGAGCCCCCGCCGTTCGATCAGCTCGAGAGCAAGACCGAGATGTTCGCGACCGGCATCAAGGTCATCGATCTGCTGACGCCCTACGTCGTCGGCGGCAAGATCGGCCTGTTCGGCGGAGCCGGCGTCGGCAAGACGGTGCTCATCCAGGAGATGATCTACCGGGTAGCCGAGGAGTTCGGCGGAGTTTCGGTCTTCGCCGGGGTCGGTGAGCGCACCCGTGAGGGCAACGACCTGATCGCGGAGATGACCGAGTCGGGCGTGCTGGAGAAGACCGCGCTGGTCTTCGGTCAGATGGACGAGCCGCCGGGCACCCGGCTGCGCGTCGCCCTCTCGGCACTAACGATGGCCGAGTACTTCCGCGACGTGAAGCAGCAGGACGTGCTGCTGTTCATCGACAACATCTTCCGGTTCACCCAGGCGGGCTCGGAGGTATCGACGCTGCTCGGCCGGATGCCGTCGGCGGTCGGTTACCAGCCGACGCTGGCCGACGAGATGGGCCAGCTGCAGGAACGCATCACCTCCACCCGCGGGCACTCCATCACCTCGATGCAAGCGATTTACGTCCCCGCCGACGACATCACCGACCCGGCGCCCCACACCACCTTCGCCCACCTCGATGCGACGACGGTGCTGTCGCGGCCGATCTCGGAGAAGGGCATCTACCCCGCGGTGGATCCGCTCGACTCCACCTCGCGGATTCTGGACGCGCGCTACATAGGCCAGGACCACTACGACGTCGCGCAGCGCACCAAGCAGATCCTGCAGCGGTACAAGGAGTTGCAGGACATCATCGCCATCCTCGGCATTGACGAGCTGTCCGAGGAGGACAAGATCATCGTGGGCCGGGCCAGGCGTATCGAACGCTTCCTGTCGCAGAACACCTTCGTCGCCAAGCAGTTCACCGGGCTTGAGGGCTCGTTCGTTCCCGTCGAGGAGACCGTCGAATCGTTCAAGCGGCTCTGCGCCGGAGAGTTCGACGAGTATCCCGAGCAGGCGTTTTTCATGTGCGGCGGCGTAGCGGACCTCGAGCGCAAGGCCCACGAACTCAAGAACGCGTGAGTTGCCGAGTCCACCGGGGATGACGACATGACGACGATGCAGGTCGAGGTGGTCTCGGTCGAACGGCCGATCTGGTCCGGTGCCGCCAATGCCGTGTATGCGCGCACCACCGACGGCGAGGTCGGAGTGTTACCCGGGCACACGCCGCTGCTCGGCGCATTGGAACCCGGCTGGGTGGTGCGCATCGATCGCGCCGACGGACCGCAGCTGCGGGTGGCCGTCCACGGCGGCTTCCTGTCAGTCCGCAACGAGGGAGTGTCAGTGCTGGCCGAACTTGCCGAGACAGCCGACGACATCGACGTCGCGCGAGCGCGCGCCGCCCTCGAGCGAGCTGACGAAAGCGACGAGGGCGTGGCCGCGCGCCATCGCGCGCTCGCCCGGCTGCGTGCCGTGGGCGAATCGGTCTGAGTCGGCTCGACTAGGTCAGGGCAGCCGTGCACGCCATCGATCTGGCCGCCGTATTCCTGGCTGCGCTAGCCATCGTCACGAGCGGGGGCGTCCTGGCCCGGCAGCGGTACATGCTGCGGGTGTCGGGCGCGATCTCGCTGGCGATCCGCGTCGGCGGCAACCGCTGGCTCTACGGGGTGGCCCGCTATGTAGGCGGGGAGTTGCGGTGGTACCGCGCGCTCGGTTTCGGAACCCGGCCGTCGAAGGTGCTGCGCCGATCCCAGCTGCGGGTCGTCGGGCGCCGAGCTCCGGATCCCAGTGAGCTCAAGTCCCTGCCGGCCACCGTGGTGATCGTCGAGTGCAGTGACGGCATCGAGACCACGGTCCTCGCACTCGGCGAGAGCGCCTTCACCGGCTTCGTGTCCTGGCTGGAGGCCTCCGCGCCGATGTCGTGAGGCTCGCCGCGGCTACCCTGTGCCGCCGGGCTGCCAGAGGATGTCACCGCCGGGGTTGGCGACGCGGGACAGGATGAACAGCAGATCCGACAGGCGGTTCAGATACAGCATCGCGGCGCGGTTGGTGCGCTCGGGATCGGCTTCGTACAGCAGCCAGGCGCTGCGCTCGGCGCGGCGGGCCACGGTGCGGGCCTGGTGCAGCAACGCGGCACCAGGGGTGCCGCCCGGCAGGATGAAGCTGTCGAGCTTGGGCAGCGCGGCGTTGAAGCGATCGCACCAGCCTTCGAGGCGTTCGACGTAGGCGCTGGTGACCCGCAGCGGCGGGTACTGCGGGTCGGCGACGACCGGGGTACACAGGTCGGCGCCCAGGTCGAAGAGATCGTTCTGGATCGACCGAAGGACCGCGGCGATCGGCTCGGCCAGGGCGCCGAGGGTGAGGGCGGTGCCAATCGCGGCGTTGGCCTCGTCACAGTCGGCGTAAGCCCCCACCCGCGGGTCGGTCTTGGGCACCCGCGACATGTCGCCGAGCGCGGTTGTGCCGTCGTCACCGGTCTTGGTGTAGATGCGCGTCAGATGCACTGCCATGACCGCGACGATAGCTGGCGCCGACAGCCCGGGTCGCGGGATAGCCTGGTTCGGTGCAGGTGCTGAGGGTGACCGGCGGGGCTCGGCTCGCCGGCCCGGTCGAGGTCGTCGGCGCCAAGAACAGCGTGCTCAAGCTGATGGCGGCCGCGCTCCTGGCGCCGGGTGAGACGACGGTGGGCAACCTGCCGGCGATTTCGGACGTCGAGATCATGCGGGAGCTGCTGGAGCGGCTGGGTTGCGGCGTGACCGAGTTGCGCGAGGGCAGCGTCGACCAGGTGGCGATCAGCGTCCCCGAATCCCCGAAGTGGGAGGCGCCGTACGAGCTGGTCCGCAAGATCCGCGGCTCCATTGCCGTGCTCGGGCCACTGCTGGCGCGCACCGGTCGCGCGAAAGTGGCGCTGCCCGGTGGGGACGCGATCGGCTCCCGGCCGCTGGACATGCACATTGCCGGCCTGGAACGCATGGGCGCTGAGATCCGTGTCGAGCACGGCTACGTGGTCGCCGAAGCGGCCGAGTTGCGCGGTGCCGGCATCTGGCTGGACTTTCCGAGCGTCGGCGCCACCGAGAACATCCTCACCGCCGCCGTGCTCGCCAAGGGCACCACGGTGATCGACAACGCCGCGCGCGAGCCGGAGATCGTCGACCTGTGCCAGATGCTGATCGCCATGGGCGCCCAGATCGACGGCATCGGCTCCGCCACGCTCACGATCACCGGCGTGGAGGGCCTCACGCCGACAACGCACCACGCGGTGGCCGACCGGATCGTCGCCGGGACGTGGGCAATGGCCGCAGTGGCCACTCGGGGTGACATCGTGGTGCGCGGCGCTAGCGCCCAGCACCTCGAGATCGCCCTCGACAAGCTCGCGCGGGCCGGCGCCGACATAGACATCCGCGCCGACGGTTTTCGGGTGGCGATGACCGAGCGCCCGCGCAGCTTCGACGTGGTGACGCTGCCCTATCCCGGCCTGGCCACTGACCTGCAACCACAGGCGATCGCGCTCTTGTCGGTCGCGGACGGCACCGCGATGATCACCGAGAATCTCTTCGAGGCTCGGTTCATGTTCTGCGACGAGATCGCGCGCATGGGCGCCGACGTGCGAACCGACGGCCACCACGCTGTCGTGCGCGGCCGCGAGCGCCTGTCGGGCGCGCCGGTCCGCGCCACCGACATCAGGTCCGGGGCGGGGCTGGTCATCGCCGGACTGGTGGCCGAAGGCGTCACCGAGGTGGCTGAGGTCCACCACATCGACCGGGGCTACGTGCGCTTCGAGGAGCAGCTGCGGGCGCTGGGTGCCGAGGTCGTGCGCACCGAGTCCACCGCGTTCGGCGGTTGATCTGCTGCGTTTTAGAGCAAGAGCACGGCCCGCGCCGTGGCCACGTCTCCGGAAAACACCAGCAGATCCAGCCTGCCGTCCCGGCGCCGCGACATCGACGAGCGGATCCCGGCATCGCCCAGGCGGGCGCGCTGGCGCATGGCGTCCTCGTGTGGCAGCGCGGTCGCGATCACCGTGAGCAGCCCGAGCTCGCGAGCGTCCGAGGCATCGACCAGCGGGCCGGTGCGGGGTCGCGACGGCCGGAACACCCACCGCAGCACCAGGCCGAGCAGCCCGACCACGAGGAGCGCAATGACCGCGTCGAAGGCATCGTTGGCCACCGAACCATCATGCTCGGCTCGACCCCGATAGCAATGCCGCGGACTCCCGGCTGCGCCGCAGTGGGCGGCACCACTGCGTGCGGCACTGGCAGCGGGCTGCGAAGTCGGCCACAGTTGTTACCGAGCGGTAGCGCGGTTCGTAGACTCCCCTCGATTGCCTGGAGGTGCCCGGTGCCGTTCCCGACGGACGACCAGCGTGACAAGCCGTGGCTGATGCGGACCTACGCCGGCCACTCCTCGCCCGTCGAGTCCAACGCGCTGTACCGGCGCAACCTCGCCAAGGGGCAGACCGGGCTGTCCGTCGCGTTCGATCTGCCGACCCAGACCGGCTACGACCCCGACGCCGAGCTCGCGCGCGGCGAGGTGGGCAAGGTGGGCGTCCCGGTCTCGCACCTCGGGGACGTCCGCGCACTGTTCGACGGCATCCCGCTCGAGCAGATGAACACCTCCATGACGATCAACGCGCCGGCGATGTACCTGCTGGCGCTCTACCTGACCGTGGCGCAGGAGCAGGGCGCGGACTTCGCCGAGCTCGGCGGCACGACCCAGAACGACATCATCAAGGAGTACCTCTCCCGCGGCACGTACGTCTTCCCTCCCGCGCCGTCGCTGCGGCTCATCACGGACATGATCGCCTACACGGTGGCCAACGTGCCGAAGTGGAACCCGATCAACGTGTGCAGCTACCACCTGCAGGAGGCGGGAGCCACACCCGTGCAGGAGGTCGCCTTCGCAATGTGCACCGCTATCGCGGTGCTCGACGCAGTACGCGACTCGGGTCAGGTGTCACCCGAGAAGTTCGGTGACGTGGTGGCGCGAATCTCGTTCTTCGTCAACGCCGGGGTGCGCTTCGTCGAGGAGATGTGCAAGCTGCGCGCGTTCGGGCAGCTGTGGGACGAGCTGACCCTGCAGCGCTACGGGGTGCAGGACGCCAAGCAGCGGCGGTTCCGCTACGGCGTGCAGGTGAACTCGCTCGGGCTCACCGAGGCCCAGCCGGAGAACAATGTCTACCGGATCCTGCTGGAGATGCTGGCCGTCACGGCCTCGCGTGACGCGCGGGCGCGGGCGGTGCAGCTGCCGGCGTGGAACGAGGCGCTCGGCCTGCCGCGCCCGTGGGATCAGCAGTGGTCGCTGCGGATGCAGCAGGTGCTGGCCTTCGAGTCGGACCTGCTCGAATACGCCGACCTGTTCGAAGGCTCGAAGGTCGTCGAAGCCAAGGTGGCCGAGATAAAAGCGGGCGCGCGCGCGGAGATCGAGCACGTCCTTGAGCTCGGCGGCGCGGTCGCGGCCGTGGAGTCGGGCTACCTCAAGTCGGCGCTGGTGTCCTCACTTGCGCGGCGGCGGCGGCGCATCGAGTCCGGCGAGGACGTCGTCGTCGGCGTGAACGCCTACACCGAGTCCGAGCCCAATCCCCTCGTCACCGGAATCGACGGCGGCATTATGACCGTCGACCCCGCCGTCGAAGAGGCGGCCAAGCGGGCCCTGCGCGAGTGGCGAGCCCGCCGCGACAACGCCGCTGCCGAGCTGGCGCTGGCGGCGCTGCGGGCCGCGGCGTTGACCGAGACCAACCTGATGGAGCCCTCGCTGGCGTGTGCCCGCGCGGGTGTCACCGTGGGGGAGTGGGCCGGCGTGCTGCGCGAGGTGTTCGGGGAGTACCGGCCGCCGACTGGCGTCGCGGGTGCCACTGGCGGCGGCCACGAGGCGAGCCTGGCGCCGGTACGCGACCGGGTGCGCGCCCTCGGCGAGCAGCTCGGCCGGCCGCTGCGGTTCCTCGTCGGCAAGCCCGGGCTGGACGGGCACTCCAACGGTGCCGAGCAGATCGCCGTGCGCGCGCGCGACGCCGGCTTCGAGGTGGTGTACTCCGGCATCCGGCTCACCCCGGCCCAGATCGTGGCGGCCGCGGTCGAGGAGGACGTGGACGTCGTCGGGCTGTCCGTGCTCTCCGGCTCGCACCTGTCGGTGGTCCCGGAGGTACTCGACGGCTTGCGGGCGGCCGGGCTCGATGACGTCCCGGTGGTGGTGGGCGGCATCATCCCCGAGCCGGACGCTCGCACGCTGCGCTCGGTCGGGATAGCCAGGGTCTTCACCCCGAAGGATTTCGAGATCACCGACGTGCTCAGCCAGATCGTCGACGCGATCGAGCAGGCCCGCGCACTCACGGATTGAAGGTATCCGGGTCCGGGCCGGTGCGCTCGTTGCGGTTCAGGCCACTGATCGCGGCCACGTCGTCGGGGGCGAGTTCGAAGTCGAACACGTCGATGTTCTCCGCGATACGCGCGGGGGTCACCGACTTGGGGATGACGACGTTGCCGAGCTCGAGGTGCCAGCGGATGACGACCTGCGCCGGCGTCTTGTCGTATTTCTTGGCTACTGCAGTCACCACGGGGTCCGAGAGCAGCGCGCCGCCCCGCGCAATTGGTGACCAGGCCTCGGTGGCGATGCCGTGCTCGGAGTTGAAGGCGCGCAGCTGCTCCTGGACGAGGTACGGGTGCAGCTCGATCTGGTTGATGGCCGGAACCGTTCCGGTCTCGTCGATGAGCCGCTGCAGCTGCCTCGGGTGGAAGTTGGAGACACCGATCGCCCGGGCGAAGCCGTCGGCCTGTAGCTTCTCGAAGGCTGTCCACGTCTCGACGAAGCGATCCTTCGCAGGCAGCGGCCAGTGGATCAGGTACAGATCCAGGTAGTCGAGGCCGAGCTTCGTGCGGCTCTGCTCGAAGGCGCGCTGCGCCTCGTCGTAGCCGTGGGCGTCGTTGTTGAGTTTGGTGGTGATGAACAGCTGCTCGCGGGCGATGTCCGACTCCGCGATCGCCCGTCCGACGCCGTGTTCGTTCTGGTACATCGCGGCCGTGTCGATGTGGCGGTAACCCGCGGCGAGCGCTCGGGACACCGCTTCGGCGGTCTCGCCGGCCGGTATCTTGAAGACCCCGAAACCGAGCTGGGGAATGGACGTGCCATTGTTGAGCTTGATCATCGGCTGAGTTGCCATCGTGATCCTCACCTCCTGGTTGATTGCCTTGTCCTGCCCTACCCACCACCGGCGCGAGGTATTCGGTGCCGGTAGCGTCGCGGTCTGTGCGTCTTCTCATCGCCCGCTGCAGCGTCGACTACGTCGGCCGGCTCACCGCGCACCTGCCCCCGGCCATCCGGCTGCTGCTGGTCAAGGCGGACGGCTCGGTGCTGGTGCACTCCGACGGCGGGTCGTACAAACCGCTGAACTGGATGAGTCCACCGTGCACGCTCGTCGAGGGCGACGGCACGTGGACCGTCACCAACAAGGCGGGCGAGCAGCTGATCGTCACCATCGAGTCCATCCTGCACGACTCCGCCCACGAACTCGGAGCCGATCCCGGTCTGGTGAAGGACGGGGTAGAGGCGCACCTGCAGAAACTGCTCGCCGAACACATCCACACCCTCGGCGCGGGCTACCGGCTCGTGCGGCGGGAGTACCCGACCCCGATCGGGCCGGTCGACATCATGGCCCGTGACCCGAACGGCGTTGCGGTCGCCGTCGAGATCAAGCGGCGGGGCGAGATCGACGGTGTGGAACAGCTCACCCGCTACCTTGAGCTGCTCAATCGCGATCCGCTGCTCGCCCCGGTACGCGGCGTGTTCGCAGCCCAGGAAATCAAACCTCAGGCCCGCACGCTGGCCGAGGACCGCGGCATCTCTTGCCTCGTGCTCGACTACGATGCGCTGCGCGGTATAGACGACCCGACCCAGCGGCTGTTCTGACCCCGCGATCGGGGAGCGTTATGGTCGCGTGCGGTGCACAACACTCCCCGATCGGAGAATTGAGTGAAGTTTCAGCAGGTAGGCGTGATCGGCCTGGGCACCATGGGCGCCGGGATCGCCGAAGTCTTTGCCCGCACCGGGCTGTCGGTGGTGGCCGTGGAGATCGACGACGCGGGCGTCGAGCGCGGCCGTGGCCACCTGGAGAACTCGACTGCGCGCGCCGTGGCGCGCGGCAAGTTGGGCGCCGACGAGCAGCGGGCGCTGCTGGGCCGGATCACCTACGCGACCACTCTGGATGCACTCGCCGAGGTCGATCTGGTCGTCGAGGCGGTGCCCGAACAGCTCGAGCTCAAGCGGCAGACGTTCGCCCAGTTGGACAAGATCTGCAAGCCCTCGGCCATCCTCGCGACCAACACCTCATCGCTGTCGGTCACCGAGATCGCCGTCGCCACCGGCCGGCCGGGCAAGGTGATCGGCCTGCACTTCTTTAACCCGGCGCCGGTCATGAAGCTCGTCGAGGTCATCCGCAGCGTCGTCACCGAGCAGGAGGTCGTCGAGGACGTCGAGGCGTTCGCCCAGAAGCTGGGCAAGGTCGACGTCACCGTCGGCGACCGGGCCGGGTTCATCGCGAACGCCCTGCTGTTCGGCTACCTCAACCATGCCGCGTCGCTGTACGAGTCCCGCTACGCCAGCCGCGAGGACATCGACGCCGCGATGAAGCTGGGCTGCGGCCTGCCGATGGGCCCGCTGGCGCTGCTCGACCTGATCGGCCTGGACACCGCGTTCGAGATCCTCGACACGATGTACAAGCAGAGCCGCGATCGCCTGCACGCCCCGCAACCCATCTTCAAGCAGATGATGACGGCCGGCCTGCTCGGCCGAAAGAGTGGCCGGGGTTTCTACACCTACGACGCGGAGGGCTCGCCCAACGTGGTGGCCGATGCCCTCACTCCCGATGCGGACGCGCCGATCAGCGGCGCTCGGCCCGTGTCGAAGGTCGGCGTGGTGGGCTCGGGCACGATGGCCACCGGCATCGTCGAGGTCTTCGCCAAGGGCGGCTACGACGTTCTGTTCGTCGCCCGCAGCCGGGAGAAGGCGGCGCGGGTCACTGCCGGGATTACCCGCTCGCTAGAGAAGGCGGTCCAGCGCGGCAAGCTCACCGAGGCCGACCGGGACGGCACGCTCGCCCGGATCACCGCGAGCACCAGCCTCGACGATCTTGCCGACGCCGATCTCATCGTGGAGGCCGTCGTGGAGGACCTCGGCGTCAAGCAGACGCTGTTCGCCAACCTCGACGACATCTGCCGCCCGGGCGCTGTCCTGGCCACGAC
>JAYTRE010000379.1:0-2838 GCA_043746395.1 Pseudonocardiales bacterium | reverse complement strand
AGGACCCGGGGGTGACCAGATGGCGCACGAGCTGAGCTATCCGGAACAAAGTGGGTTGGCAGAACGGTGGGGGCATTTCGCGCCCGAGCTGCTGAGCATCGCGATCGTCGGCGTGATCGCCATTGGGCTGCATCCGTTGGGCGGGCCCTTCATGGTGACCGTCCCGGTCGCCCTGCTGGTCTTCGTGATCGGCAGCTGGCTGATGATGCGCCGACATGATCGCCAACTGTGCGAGCTGTGCGTCGCGGCGATGCCGCTCAATGCCTCGGAGCGGGCGACCCGCTACCAGCGGCGGTTCTGGCTTGCCCACCACGGTGCCCAGCCGCGGATTTTCGTCCCCTACCTCGCCGTGCTGATCGGCTCCAACTTCGTTCCCGGGACCTACGGGCGCGTCTTCTGGGCGCTCGTCCAGCTGTCGATGGTGTACCTGATCATGGCGAACTCGACACACCGCCGCCTGCAGCCGTGGTGCCCGCTGTGCAGCGGCGGAGGCGGCGCGGACACGGAGGATCCGGTGTCACCCGACCCGCCGCCCGGGCATCGCCGCCAGCTGGTCTGAGCGCCGCGGGGACGCGGCTCCATCTGATCGTGCTCGCGGGCCAGTTTGCTCAAGACGACAGCGCGCGCACCACCCCGGACGGGCTGGGCCGGCCGAGCTGGGCGGCCATCCACAGGCTGGTCTCGACCAGCTTGGCCAGCTCGACCCCGGTGTGGATGCCCAGTCCGTCGAGCATCCACACCAGGTCCTCGGTGGCGAGGTTGCCGGTGGCGTTCTTCGCATACGGGCAGCCGCCGAGCCCGCCGGCAGAGGCGTCGACGGTCGTGATGCCCGCTTGGAGCGCGGCGAAGGTGTTGGCCAGCGCCTGCCCGTAGGTGTCGTGAAAGTGCACCGCGAGGCGGTCGACCCCGACCCCGGCAGCGGCGAAGGCGCCCAGCAGGGCAGTGACGTGGCCTGCGGTGGCCACCCCGATCGTGTCGCCGAGCGACAGCTGCGTGCAGCCGAGCTCGAGTAGCCGGGTACCCACGCCGACGACCTGATCGATCGCGACCGCACCCTCCCACGGGTCGCCGAAGCACATTGACACGTAGGCCCGGACGGTCAGCCCGGCGTCCCGGGCCCGCGCGACGACGGGGGCGAACATCTCGAGCGATTCGTCGATGCTGCGGTTGAGGTTGCGCCGCGCGAAGGTTTCGGTGGCGCTCCCGAAGATCGCGATCTCGCGGACGCCCCGCTCCAGCGCCCGGTCCAGGCCCCGGTCGTTGGGCACGAGTACCGGATAGCGCACCCCGTCGCGCCGGCTCATGAGCTCGAGCAGCTCCTCGGCGTCGGCCAGCTGCGGCACCCACCGCGGGTGCACGAAGCTCGTCGCCTCGATCACCGATAGCCCAGCGTCGGCGAGACGCGCGATGAACTCGGCCTTCACCTCGACCGAGACGCTGCCCTGCTCGTTCTGCAGCCCGTCGCGCGGACCGACCTCGTAGATCGTCACCCGGTCGGGCAGGCCGGCCTGGACCACCTGCTGCGGGCTGCGCATCGCTGTCTCCCCTGAGTCGGTGTCGGCTCCATCTTGCGCCCGCCCGCTGCGTCCGGTGCGCCGCCCCCGAACCGGGGACGGTGCGGCGAACGTCAGGGCCCGACCGTCAGCATGGTCCTGTCGCCTCCTGCACGATGTCGTCACGCTCCGACGCGGGTACCAGCCGGGCGGCCAGGTGCGCCATCGCCGAGACGTGTGGGCTCACCCAGCCGGTGAACTCGTCGGCGCGCCGCGAGGTCGACGTCGACACTGTCCGCGATGCGCCCACAACACCTGTACCCGTCGCCGAGGCCTCCAGGTTTAGTCCACACCGTAACTGCGCTCACCCCGCGCCTCGCGCCTCGGCCGCCCGCTCAGCTGCGGATCGACCTGATGGGTGTGGTCCGCCCAGGCGGTGTCAGCCCACGCGAGCGTCAGTCAGGCTGGTCGTGCCTGACCTCGGTGCCGGCCCCGAGCCGCGACCATCAACTCGGTCTACTCGTAGCGCTACGTAGCGTTGCGTAGCAGTTAGCGTAGGCTCATGGCATGACACGGGAGATCAGTCAGCGCGAGTTGCGCAACGACAGCGGTGCGGTCCTTCGGGCGGTGGAGTCCGGCGAGGAGTTCATCGTGACCCGGAACGGAACCGCGCTTGCCGAGCTGCGCCCGCTGCGTCGCCGCCGTTTCGTCGCCAAGGCCGAACTGGTGGCGGCCGCACGCCAGCTGGGCCCGATGAATCCCGGGTTGTTCCGCTCTGACGTCGATTCGGTGCTCGACCAGGGCGTCGATCGTGACGTCGACCGGAAACTCGATGGCTGAGGCCGGCATCCTGGACACCTCGGTCGTGATCGATCTGTCGAACATCGACGACAGCCGGTTGCCGGAGCAGTCAGCGATCACCGCGGTGACGCTCGCTGAACTGGCGGCTGGCCCGCACGCGACCGGCGACCCGATCGAAAGGTCGATCAGGCAAGAGCGGCTGCAGTGGGCCGAGGCCACCTTCGACGCCGTGCCGTTCGACATCGCGGCGGCGCGCAGCTACGGGCGGGTCTACGCCCTGGTTCGGGCGACCCGCCGGCAGCCACGCAGCCGCGTCGCCGACCTGATGATCGCGTCCATCGCCGCCGCGCGCCACCTGCCGCTGTACACCCGCAACCCCGCGGATTTCGCTGGCCTCGATTCGATGCTCACCCTGATCACGATTTGACCCAGCCCCGCCGGCTGTCTGACCCGTTCGACAAGAAGGCCCGGCGCGCTGACTCGACAGGTGCGCGCGCTCCAATGCCTGATACGAACCTTCCAGCGCTGGTCTCTGGTGAGAGGG
>JAYTRE010000378.1:0-1854 GCA_043746395.1 Pseudonocardiales bacterium | reverse complement strand
TCGCCGGCTGCTACCTGCTGAAGCTGGCGGGCTACCTGGTACCGGCCCGGCTGCTGGACGACCCGCGCCTGCGCCGGCTCGTCGAGCTCGTCCCGGTCGCGTTGCTCACCGCCCTCGTCGTCGTCGAGGCACTCGCCAACGGGCGCCACCTCCAGCTGGACGGACCCCGGCTGGCGGGTTTCGCGGTCGGGGCGGTGGCGGTTTGGCGGCGGGCCCCGTTCCTCGTCGTGGTCGTGGCGGCGGGCATCACGGCTGCCCTGCTTCGGCTGGCCTGAGTTCGGGTCAGTCCGCGTCAGCGGCGTCTCGGCGCGCGTCCCGAGGTGCGTCTAGCCGGGCCAGCTCGGAGCGCAGAAAGTCGCGCGTGGCCACCTCGCCGAGCGACATCCGGATCGCGGCGATCTCACGGGCGAGGTATTCGGTGTCGGCGATCGAGCGCTCGTTCTGGGCGCGGTCGGCCTCGGACTGCACCCGGTCACGATTAGCCTGCCGGTTCTGCGCGAGCAGGATCAGCGGGGCCGCGTAGGCGGCCTGCGTGGAGAAAGCCAGGTTGAGCAGGATGAACGGATATGGGTCGAACGGCTTGGTGCCGTGATGGGAGCTGTGATAGTTCAACCCCCACACCACGTTGAGCGTGATCCACACGATCACGAACATGGTCTGGATCGCCAGGTAGCGCGCCGTGCCGAAGTACCGGGCCAGCCGTTCGGAAAGGGCTCCGAAGGTCTCGGAATCGATGCGGGGACGGCGCAAGCCGCGCGGCACCCGAGGCTGATCGAGGCGGTTGCGATCAGCCACGGTCGACCTCGTCGTCGGCGTCGTGATCGCGCCAGTCCTCGGGGAGCAGGTGGTCGAGGACATCGTCCACGGAGACGGCACCGAGCAGCCGGTCGTGCTCGTCGACGACGGGCACGGCGACCAGGTTGTACGTCGCGAGATGGCGGGTGATCTTGTCGATAGAGGCGTCCGGACGCAGCGCAGCCGGATCCTTCTCGCAGACGCCGCTGACCAGCGACGACGGCGGCTCGCGCAGCAGCCGTTGCAGGTGTGCGGTGCCGAGGAACCGTCCGGTGGGCGTCGCCTGCGGCGGCCGGACGACGAACACCTGGGCAGCGAGGGCGGGCGAGAGCTCGGGGTTGCGCACCAGCGCCAACGCGTCGGCGACGGTGGCGTCAGGCAACAGCACGACCGGCTCGGAGGTCATCAGGCCGCCGGCCGTGTAGTCGCCGTAGGTCATCAGGCGTCGGACCGGCTCGGCCTCCTCGGGCTCCATCAGCTCCAGCAGCCGTTGCTGGTCGGCCGATGACATCTCACCCAGCAGGTCGGCCGCGTCGTCGTCGTCCATCGCCTCCAGGACGTCGGCGGCCCGCTCGTCGGCGAGCGAGCTCAGCAGGGCGAGCTGGTCGTCTTCGGGCAGTTCCTGCAGGATGTCGGCAAGGCGCTCGTCGTCGAGGGCGGCGGCGAGCTCGATCCGGCGCTTGCCGGGCATCTCCTGCAGGGCCGCGGCGACGTCGGCCGGGCGAAGGTCCGACAGCATCGCCAGCAGCGTGTCGGTGCCCTGCACTGCCCCGGTCACGGCGAGCCCGTCGACCTCGCCCCAGGTGACCTGGAAGAGCTGCCCCCGTCGGCGGGTCAGACGTGCCCCGGCGGTGCGGACGGCAAGTTTGGTGAGCACCCAATCGCGATTGCGATTCTGCTCCATCGCGACGTCGACGATGGCGGCGGCCCGGCCGCCCTCGACAACGGTGATCGAACGGTCGAGCAGCTCGCCGAGCACGAGCAGTTCGCTCGGCCGCCGCTCGAAGCGCTTCATGTTGACGGTGCCGCTCGAGAGCACCACGGCCTCGGGTTCGATGC
>JAYTRE010000377.1:0-4301 GCA_043746395.1 Pseudonocardiales bacterium | reverse complement strand
AACTTGACACGGGCGTGGTAAGTTCGCCGGGATGCAGTCGTCGACGATCCAGCGGGCCGCCGCAGCCACCGGGTGGTCGCAGCGCATGCTGCGCTACCTGGAGCAGGCCGGCCTGGTGGCGGCGTTGCGCACGCCGGGAGGGCACCGGCACTACGGCCCCCGCCAGATCGAGCGGCTGCAGCGGCTGCGCGAGCTGATTGACGGACACGGCCTCGGCATCACCGACATCGTCTTCGAATTGCGGATGCGCAGTGATCCGCAATTGGCCCGGGCCGTCGACGACTGGTTCGGGCCGATCCACCGCGCTGCCGCACCACCGGGCGCCGGTATCTATCGCCGCCTCGCCACCCATGATGAGAACTCTTATCCGGACCAGCAGGGAGACACCGTGAGCATCACCCGCACCGCCGACAGTGCCGGCAGCGTCACCGACTTCAAGGTTGCCGACCTCTCGCTGGCCGCGTTCGGCCGCAAGGAGATCGACCTCGCCGAGCACGAGATGCCCGGCCTGATGGCGCTGCGCCGCGAGTTCGGGCCCAGCCAGCCGCTGAAGGGCAAGAAGGTCGCCGGATCGCTGCACATGACGGTGCAGACCGCCGTGCTCATCGAGACCCTCGCGGCACTCGGCGCGGACGTCCGCTGGGTCAGCTGCAACATCTTCTCCACCCAGGACCACGCCGCGGCGGCGATCGTCGTCGGCAAGAACGGCACGCCGGAGCACCCGATGGGGATCCCGGTCTACGCCTGGAAGGGCGAGTCGCTCGAGGAGTACTGGTGGTGCACCGAGAAGATGCTCACCTGGCCCGACGGTTCGGGACCGGACTCCATCGTCGACGACGGCGGCGACGCCACCCTCCTGATCCACATGGGCACCGAGTTCGAGGCCGCCGGGGTCGTGCCGCAGGCCGACGAGAACGACTCCGAGGAGTACACCGTCATCCTCGACCTGCTGCGCCGCTCGATCGTCGAGCACCCCGGCCGCTACACCCGGATGGGCGCCGCGATCATCGGCGTCACCGAGGAGACGACGACCGGCGTGCACCGCCTCTACGAGTTCGAGAAGGCCGGCACCCTGCTGTTCCCGGCGATCAACGTCAACGACTCGGTCACCAAGAGCAAGTTCGACAACAAGTACGGCTGCCGCCACTCGCTCATCGACGGCATCAACCGCGGCACCGACGTCATGATCGGCGGAAAGCTCGCCGTCGTCCTCGGCTACGGCGACGTCGGCAAGGGCTGCGTCGAGTCCTTGCGCGGCCAGGGCGCTCGCGTCGTGGTCACCGAGATCGACCCGATCTGCGCGCTGCAGGCGGCGATGGACGGACTGGAGGTCGTGACCCTGGAGGACGTTGTCAGCAAGGCCGACATCTTCGTGACGACCACCGGCAACAAGGACATCATCATGGCCGACCACATGAGCCAGATGAAGCACCAGGCCATCGTCGGCAACATCGGCCACTTCGACAACGAGATCGACATGGCCGGTCTGGCCAGGACGTCGGGCATCCAGAAGATCGAGGTCAAGCCGCAGGTGCACGAATGGCGCTTCGCCGACGGCCACTCGATCATCGTGCTGAGCGAGGGACGGCTGCTGAACCTCGGCAACGCCACCGGTCACCCGAGCTTCGTGATGAGTGCGTCGTTCTCCAACCAGACGATTGCCCAGATCGAGATCCACAAGAACCCAGCGGGCTACCTCGTCGACGGCAAGCCGACCGTGACCACGCTGCCGAAGCACCTGGACGAGAAGGTGGCCCGCCTGCATCTGGACGCCGTGGGCGCCAAGCTCACGACGCTGTCCAAGTCGCAGGCCGAGTACATCGGCGTCGACGTGGCCGGGCCGTACAAGCCGGAGCACTATCGCTATTAGGCCCACCCGCAGGGCGCCCCGCTGGTACGCGGTGCGCGGGGCCTGGCCGCTGTCGTAGGGGCGTGCCAGGCTCTGGGCCATGACGGGTTTAGTGATGATGATCGGCACAGCCAAGGGCCTGTTCCTCGCCCGCAGTGCCGACCGGCTGACCTGGCGCCTGTCCGACCTGATGTTCTCGATGAACGCGGTGTACGCGGTCGCGATCGACACCCGGGCAAAGACGCCGCGCCTGCTAGTCGCGGCCGCCAGCGAGCACTGGGGACCATCGGTGTTCCACAGCGACGACCTCGGCACCAGCTGGGCTGAGCCCGAACAGGGCGCGATCGCGTTTCCCGCGGTGACGGGCGCCGCGCTCGAGCGGGTGTGGCAGCTGCAGCCCTCACCGAGCGAGCCCGACGTCGTCTGGGCGGGCACCCAGCCGAGCGCGCTGTTCCGCTCCGAGGACCGCGGCGAGCACTTCGACCTCGTCCCCGCGCTGTGGGACCACCCGCACCGGCCCGAGTGGGGCGCCGGTTTCGGCGGTCAGGCCGTCCACACGGTGCTCGCGCACCCCGGCGACGCGGCGCAGCTCACCGTGGCGATGTCCACCGGTGGGGTGTACCGCAGCACCGACGCCGGTCAGTCCTGGACGGCCTCCAACAGCGGCGTCGCCGCCTACTTCCTGCCCGACCCGGCGCCGGAGTTCGGGCAGTGCGTGCACAAGATCGCCCGCGACGCCGGGAACCCGGATCGGTTGTACCTGCAAAACCACCACGGCGTGAACCGCAGTGACGACGGCGGTCGCACCTGGACCTCGATCGCCGACGGCCTGCCCACCGACTTCGGCTTCGCCATGGTGGCGCATCCGCGACGCGCCGACGTGGCCTACGGCTTCCCCATCGCCGCCGACCGCGAGCGGGTTCCGCCCGGGCACGCCTGCCGGGTCTACCGCACCGAAGACGCTGGGGCGAGCTGGCGCGCGCTCACCGAGGGGCTGCCGCAGCGGGACTACTACGACATCGTGCTGCGCGACGGGATGTGCGCCGACGACGCCGATCCGAGCGGCATTTACTTCGGCACCCGCAACGGCGAGGTGTACGCCAGCGCTGACGAGGGTGAGCACTGGACTCAGGTCGCAGGGCATCTGCCCAGCGTGCTGTCGGTGCGCACCGCGGTGGTGGGATGACGCGGATTGTTCTGCCGGCTGCGCTGCGCCAGTACGCAAACGGCGCGTCCTCGGTGGAGCTCGACCACGTCGACGGGGCGAGCCTGGCGGTACTGCTGGACTCCCTGGCGGCCGGGCACGCGGCACTGGCCCGCCGGATTCGCGACGAGCAGGGCGAGCTGCGCCGCTTCGTCAACGTCTATGTCGGCGCTGAGGACGTGCGCCGCATCGGCGGGTTGTCGACACCGGTCCCGGCTGACGGCCAGGTCCTCGTGCTGCCTTCAGTTGCGGGCGGCTGAGCGGCTGCTCCGAGGGCCTTCCCGAGCGATCGCTGAGCCCCGCGCCCCACCGCGCAGTCGCGGCGGGTACGCCGCTTGCCGCCGAGATGTCACGATGTGCCGGTGAAACCACGCGTGCTCGTCGTCGACGACGACTCCGCCCTGGCCGAGATGCTCGGCATCGTTCTGCGTACCGACGGCTTCGAACCTGCCTTCGTCGCCGACGGCAGCCGGGCGCTGGCCGCGTTCCGCGAGACCAAGCCCGACATCGTGCTGCTGGACCTGATGTTGCCGGGGTTGTCTGGCATCGACGTGTGCCGGGCGATCCGGGCCGAGAGCGGCACGCCGATCATCATGCTCACCGCCAAGAGCGACACCGTCGACGTGGTGCTCGGGCTGGAGTCGGGCGCTGACGACTACGTCGTCAAGCCCTTCAAACCAAAGGAGCTCATCGCGCGGATGCGCGCTCGGCTGAGGCACCACGAAGATCTCGCCAGCGAGACCCTCGTGATCGGTCCGCCCGACTCCGTGGTGCAGATCGACGTCCCGGCCCACCAGGTGGTGCGCGACGGCAAGCAGGTCGCCCTCACCCCCCTCGAGTTCGATCTGCTGGTGGCCTTGGCGCGCAAGCCCCGCCAAGTGTTCACGCGCGAGGTGCTGCTGGAGCAGGTGTGGGGCTACCGGCACGCAGCCGACACGCGGCTGGTGAACGTCCACGTGCAACGACTGCGGTCCAAGGTCGAGCGTGACCCGGAGCGGCCCGAGGTCGTGCTCACCGTCCGCGGGGTCGGGTACAAGGCCGGACCGCCATGACCGAGGCGCCCGCTGCCACCGGCCAGTCTGCCGGGGTTGCGCGGCGATATCGGGACCTCCGCCACCGCATGGCGGAGCGGGTGCGGACCCTGGTGCGGGCGGGCGTACACACGTGGCGCAACTCCCTGCAGCTGCGGGTGGGTGCCACCACGGTGATCGTCGCCGGCGTGGTCGTCATCGTCACCGGTATCTTCCT
>JAYTRE010000376.1:0-4961 GCA_043746395.1 Pseudonocardiales bacterium | reverse complement strand
GCGGTCCTGGTCTCGGCCCGGACCGGCTCTGGCCTGGCCGCACTGCGGGAGGTGCTGGAGCAGCGCCTGCCCAGTCCCGACGTCGAGCTGACTGTCTTGCTGCCCTACACGCGGGGTGACCTGGTGGCCCGGATGCATGAAACCGCCGAGGTGCTCTCCACCGAACACCGGGTAGAAGGCACCGTCGTGCATGCTCGGGTTTCGCCGAGTCTGGCCTCGGCATTGGCGCCGTTCGCGAGTCAAGCTGGCGTACCGTAGCGGTCAGCGAGCCGACCTGAGGGAGTGCGCACCATGTTTTCTGGAGCCGACGCGCCGTGGCACTGGGTGATCCTGGCGATCGTGGTGATCGCCCTGTTCGGCTACAAGCGGCTCCCGGATGCGGCCCGCTCGCTGGGACGGTCCATGCGCATCTTCAAGACCGAGATCAAGGGCATGACCGAGGACGACACCGCGCGCCAGGCACACCAGGCCACGCCGGCGCCCGACCTGGTCAAACCCACTCCGGCGGCCGCGGCCGCCCCGACGACCGCGCCGCCCGCTTCCCCAGCTGCTCCGGCCTCCCAGCCGACGACCCCGGGCACCGTCTGAGGGTCGCTCAAAGTTTGCGTAAGACGGCGACCACGCGGCCGAGGATGCTCGCCTCGGCACCGTCGATGGGCGCATAAGCAGCGTTGTGAGGCAGCAACCAGACGTGGCCGTCGCGGCGCCGGAAGGTCTTCACCGTTGCCTCCCCGTCGAGCATCGCGGCGACGATGTCGCCGTTTTCGGCGGTGGGCTGCTGGCGGATCACGACCCAGTCTCCGTCGGTGATGGCCGCGTCGATCATCGAGTCACCCACCACCTTGAGCAGGAACAGCGTCCCGTCACCGACGAGCGCCTTCGGTAGCGCAAAGACGTCCTCGATCAGCTGCTCGGCGAGGATGGGGCCGCCAGCGGCGATGCGGCCCACCACGGGGACGAAGACCGGCGCCTCGCCACGCGGGGCGTCCTCGGCGACGGCCACGGCGCGCCGAGCCGCTTTGGGGCGCGGGTCGCCGATGCGCACATCGACGGCGCGGGGGCGGTGGGGATCGCGGCGCAGGAAGCCCTTGCGTTCGAGCATCGCCAACTGGTGGGCGACGCTCGAGGTCGAGGCCAGCCCGGCGGACTCGCAGATCTCGCGGATGCTCGGCGGGTACCCGCGGCGCTCCACGGAGTCACGGATGACGTCGAGGATCGCCTGCTGACGCCGGGTCAGGCCGGTGACGGCGTCGGGGAGTTCGGTGACCTTGGGTCGGCCGGGGCCCCGCCGGGGCTCGGCCGCGGCCGCGGCGGCGCCCTGGTGGGGGGATTTGGGGGGCCGAGGGCCCTCGGTGCGGGACTGCGGGCCGGTCGGTGATGATCTCGCCATGGCGCTGACGGTAGCCCGAGATGCCCGCGAACTCAAACACGTGTTCGAACGACACGCCGGGCCGAACTGGATTGTGTCGGACCCCGCTGGTAGACATTCGATCAGGCGTTCTATCGAATACCTGTTCGATCTCTAGAGGGAGTCGCGATGTCCGTCGCCACCGACCTGGTCCCCGTCATTACTGTTCCGGAGCGGGCCCGTCCGGCCCGGCGCCACCTGGCTCCGGTGCGTCCTGCTCGCGCCGGCGGCGTTCTGCCGTCAGCGGCCGGCGGCGTTCTGCCGTCAGCGAGCGTCGTTGCACTGCACCGGCCCAGCGCGCAGTCCATCGCCGCCCCGGCCCGGCTCACTCACCGGGGCGTCGCGGCGCTGGCTGGGTTGGTCGCGGCGCTCGCCGGCGCCCTCGTGTGGCTCGCCTCGGCTTCGGCGCCCGCCGCCCCGGCTCCGGCGGCCGTACCGGTCTCGATCACCGTGCAGTCCGGGGACACGTTGTGGTCGATCGCCTTCCGGGTTGCTCCGGCGCGTGATCCGCGGGCCGAGGTCGCGACGTTGCAACACCTCAACCACCTGATCGGCGCCGATCTGCGCGCTGGTCAGGTGCTGAGCACCCGGTAGCGGTGCTGCGCACCGGTGCGAACCCACCCGCGCCGCGCCGACATTGACCCTTGCGGAACATAGTGATCCGTTCTACGGTTCACCCCTACATGTAGTAGTTACAAGCCTGTAAGTTGTCCACAGGTTGGGGTTGTCCTCCACAGATTGTCCACAGCGTCGTCCCCAGCTTGTCGACAGGTTCATCCACAGTAAGCCGCACCGCGGCCGATTCCCGGCCCTCCGGCGGGGCGGCGACCCGAGAGAGGAGCGGCGGATGCGCTGTCCGTATTGCCGTAACCCCGACTCACGGGTGGTCGATTCGCGTGAGCAAGACGAGGGACAGCTGATCCGGCGCCGGCGCTCGTGTCTGGAGTGCGGCCGGCGCTTCACGACCGTCGAGGAGGCGACCCTCGCCGTCATCAAGCGCAGCGGCGTCACCGAGCCGTTCAGCCGGCAGAAGGTCGTCAACGGGGTGCGCCGGGCGTGCCAGGGACGCCCGGTTGACGAGGACGCCTTGGCGCAGCTGGCCCAGACCGTCGAGGACACGGTACGGGCCACCGGTGCGGCAGAGGTGCCCAGTGACGAGGTCGGGCTGTCGATCCTCGGCCCGCTGCGTCAGCTTGACGAGGTCGCCTACCTCCGCTTCGCCAGCGTGTACCAGGCGTTCAGCTCCATCGACGACTTCGAGAAGGCGATCTCGGCGCTGCGTGTCGAACACCGCCCGCACGGCCCCTGAGCCCCGAGACGCGCCCACGATTTCACGACTTCCCGCACACCCCCAGCCACTCGTTCCGCAAGGAAGGACCTTCCCCATGACCGAGGCCGTCGACAAGACCCACGCCCCGTCGCCCTCCGCATCGACCGCTGACACCGCTGTCGACGCCGCCACCGCTGTCGACGCCGCCACCGAGTCGCCCCGGGCGGTCTATCCGGCCGACGGCCTGGTCGTCGAGCGGGTGTACACCACCGCTGGCGTGCATCCCTACGCCGAGCTCACCTGGGAGCGCCGCGACGTGGTGCTGACCAACTGGCGCGACGGTTCGATCAACTTCGAACAGCGCGGCGTGGAGTTTCCGGACTTCTGGTCGCTCAACGCGGCCAACATCGTCACTACGAAGTACTTCCGCGGGGCGGTCGGCAGCGATTCGCGCGAGTGGTCGCTGCGCCAGCTCGTCGACCGGGTGGTGTCGACCTACCGTGCCGCCGGCGAGCAGCACGGGTACTTCGCCTCCCCGGCTGATGCCGAGATCTTCGCGCACGAGCTGACCTGGATGCTGGTGCACCAGGTGTTCAGCTTCAACTCGCCGGTGTGGTTCAACGTCGGCACCACCTCGCCGCAGCAGGTCAGCGCCTGCTTCATCCTTGCGGTCGACGACACGATGGACTCGATCCTGAACTGGTACCGCGAGGAGGGCCTCATTTTCAAGGGCGGCTCCGGCGCCGGGCTCAACCTGTCGCGGATCCGGTCGTCGAAAGAGCTGCTCTCCTCCGGCGGCACGGCCTCCGGGCCGGTCTCCTTCATGCGGGGGGCGGACGCCTCGGCCGGCACGATCAAGTCCGGGGGAGCCACCCGGCGCGCGGCGAAGATGGTCGTGCTCGACATCGACCACCCCGACATCGAAGAGTTCGTGCGGACCAAGGCGCGGGAGGAGGACAAGATCCGGGTCCTGCGCGACGCCGGCTTCGACATGGATCTCGGCGGCTCGGACATCACCAGCGTGCAGTACCAGAACGCCAACAACTCGGTTCGGGTCAGCGACGAGTTCATGCGCGCCGTCGAGGACGGCACAGCGTTCGGATTGCGGGCCCGCAGCACGCACGAGGTGATCGAGGCGGTCGATGCCAAAGGACTGTTCCGCACGGTTGCCGAAGCCGCGTGGGAGTGCGCCGATCCAGGCATCCAGTACGACGACACGATCAACGACTGGCACACGAACCCCGAGACGGGGCGGATCACCGCGTCCAACCCCTGCTCGGAGTACATGAGCCTGGACAACACGTCGTGCAATCTGGCCTCGCTGAACCTGCTGAAGTTCCTCAGCCCCGACAACACCTTCGACACGGCGACGTTCGTGAAGGCCGTTGAGCTGATCATCACCGCGATGGACATCTCGATCTGCTTCGCCGACTTCCCGACCGAGGCGATCGGGGTGAACACCCGGGCCTACCGCCAGTTGGGAATCGGCTACGCCAACCTGGGCGCGCTGCTGATGGCCTCGGGGCTGGCCTACGACTCCGACGGTGGCCGCGCACTAGCTGCGGCGATTACCTCGCTGATGACGGGCACCTCCTATCGGCGCTCGGCTGAGCTGGCCGGGATCGTCGGCCCCTACCAGGGTTTCGCCCGCAACGCCGCTGCCCACGCCCGCGTGATGCGCAAGCACGCCGCGGCCAACGACGCGGCCCGCTCGATGCACGACAACGACCGGGCGATCTTCGCCGCCGCGACCGAGCAGTGGGCGACGGGCAACGCGCTCGGCGAGCGAAACGGCTGGCGCAACGCGCAGGCCTCGGTGCTCGCTCCGACCGGCACCATCGGCCTGATGATGGATTGCGACACCACCGGCGTGGAGCCGGACCTGGCCCTGGTGAAGTTCAAGAAGCTAGTGGGCGGCGGGTCGATGCAGATCGTCAACCAGACGGTGCCCCGGGCGCTGCGCGTGCTCGGCTACCAGGAGGAGCAGGTCGAGGCGATCGTCGAGCACATTGCCGAGCACGGCCACGTGATCGACGCACCCGGCCTCAAGACCGAGCACTACGAGGTCTTCGACTGTGCCATGGGCGCGCGGGCCATCAAGGCGATGGGCCATGTCCGGATGATGGCCGCGGCCCAGCCCTTCCTGTCGGGCGCGATCTCCAAAACCGTGAATCTGCCGGAGACGGCGACGGTCCAGGACATCGAGGATGTGTACTTCCAGGGCTGGAAGCTGGGGCTCAAGGCGCTGGCCGTCTATCGCGACAACTGCAAGGTGGGGCAGCC
>JAYTRE010000375.1:0-6766 GCA_043746395.1 Pseudonocardiales bacterium | reverse complement strand
GCGGTCGCGCCGGAGGACCCCCGGTCGTACTACTCGGTGTCGGACCGGCTCGCCCGCGAGACCCCAGGGGGCTGGAAGCCCGACCAGTATGCCAACCCGAACAACCCACGCTCGCACTACGAGACGACCGGCCCGGAGTTGTGGGACCAGACCGACGGACGCCTCACCCACTTCGTGGCCGGCGTGGGCACCGGGGGCACGATCAGCGGCACCGGCCGGTACCTGAAGGAGAAGTCCGGCGGTGCCGCGCAGATCATCGGCGCCGACCCCGAGGGCTCCGTGTACTCCGGCGGCACCGGCCGGCCGTACCTCGTCGAGGGGGTGGGGGAGGACTTCTGGCCGTCGACCTACGACCGCGACATCTGCGACGAGGTCGTGGCCGTCTCCGACGGCGACTCCTTCGCCATGACTCGGCGCCTGGCCCGGGAGGAGGGCCTGCTCGTCGGCGGATCGTGCGGCATGGCTGCGGTGGCAGCGCTGCGCGTCGCGGCCCGGCTCGGGCCGGAGGCGGTGGTCGTCGTGCTACTGCCCGATGGCGGCCGCGGCTACCTGTCCAAGATCTTTTCCGATAAGTGGATGGCCGACTACGGCTTCCTCGGCTCGTCGGCGGAGACGACGGTGCTCGACGTGCTGCGGGGCAAGACCGGCCAGACGCCGCAGCTCGTGCACGCGCACCCGAACGAGACGGTGCGCGACGCGATCGACATCCTGCGGGAGTACGGCGTCTCGCAAATGCCGGTGGTGCGCGCCGAGCCCCCGGTGACCGCCGGTGAAGTCGTGGGCGCGGTGTCGGAGAAGGCGCTGCTGGATGCGCTGTTTGCCGGTAAGGCCTCCCTGGCCGACGCGCTGGAGCCGCTGATGTCCGCGCCGCTGCCGATCATCGGTTCGGGGGAGCCGGCGTCGGCGGCGATCACCGCCCTGGGCCACGCCGACGCGTTGCTCGTCCACGTCGACGGCAAACCGGCCGGCGTCATCACCCGTCAGGACCTGCTCGGGCACCTCGCCGACGGCTGATCCTCGGCACCGTTGATCGATCCGCACTCCGACGGCACGGGGGCCGCTGCAGTGCGGATTGATCACAGGTGCCCTGCAGGGGGGCCAAGGGACGGCGGCTACGGTCGAGCTATGACCACCCGCCGCCACGGATTCGACACGCTTGCCATCCACGCCGGCCAGGAGCCGGACCCGCTCACCGGGGCCGTCGCGGTGCCGATCTATCAGACGTCCACCTACAAGCAGGACGGCGTCGGCGGCCTGCGCGGCGGTTACGAGTACAGCCGCAGCGCCAACCCGACCCGTACCGCCCTTGAGCAGGCGCTGGCCGCGCTCGAGGCCGGCGCCCGCGGGCTGGCCTTCGCCAGCGGGCTCGCCGCCGAGGACGCGCTGCTGCGGACGGTGTGCCGCCCCGGTGACCACATCGTGCTCCCCGGCGACGCCTATGGCGGGACGTTTCGGCTGGTGGCCCGGGTGCTGACGAACTGGGGGCTGACCTACACGCCGGTGCCACTTGCCGACCTCGCCGCCGTCCGCGCCGCACTGCGCCCCGAGACAAAGGTCATCTGGTGCGAGACCCCGACCAACCCGCTGCTCGGGATCGCCGACATCGCTGCGCTGGCTGAGATCGCGCACCGGGCCGGTGCCTTGCTGGCCGTCGACAACACCTTCGCCTCGCCCTACCTGCAGCAGCCGATCACACTCGGTGCCGACGTCGTCGTCCACTCGATGACCAAGTACCTGGGCGGGCACTCCGACGTCGTCGGGGGAGCGTTGATCGCCGCGAACGTCGAGCTGGGTCAGGAGCTGGCCTTCCACCAGAACGCGATGGGCGCCATCGCCGGGCCGTTCGACTCCTGGTTGGTGCTGCGCGGGATCAAGACCCTCGGCGTGCGCATGGACCGGCACTGCGCCAACGCCGAGCGCATCGTCGAGTTCCTGGTCGGACACCCCGGAGTCGGTCGGGTGCTCTACCCCGGGCTGCCCGAGCACCCCGGCCACGCGATCGCGGCGCGGCAGATGCGCGGGTTCGGCGGGATGGTGTCGTTCACGCTGCGCGGCGGTGAGCAGGCCGCGCTCAAGGTGTGCGAGCTCGCCGAGCTGTTCACGCTCGGCGAATCGCTGGGCGGCGTGGAGTCGCTCATCGAGCACCCGGGGCGGATGACCCACGCCAGCGTGGCCGGCTCGCCGCTCCAGGTCCCCGACGATTTGGTGCGGCTGTCCGTCGGCATCGAGAACGTCGAGGACCTGCTGGCCGACCTCACCGCCGCCCTGAGCTGACCGCGCCTATGCCGCCGGACCCCGTGCGGTCCCGTCCCGGTGGGCGGCCCACTCATCCTCGAGCAGGGCGTACACGATCTCGTCGGTCCACTGCCCGCCGAGCACCTCGTTGCTGACGAAGTGGGCCTCCCGGCGCATGCCGAGCCGTTCGAGGACCCGCGCGGACGGGGTGTTCTGGGAGTAGATGCGGCCCACGATGCGATGCAGGCCGAGCTGCTCGAAGCCCAGGCGCAGCAGCTCGCGGGTCGCCTCGGTGGCGTAGCCGCGGCCCGCGAAGGAGGGGTCGAAGACGTAGCCGATCTCGCCGGACCGGTGCCGGCGGCTGCGCCAGAACAGCACCAGGTCGCCGACCAGCGCGCCGGTTCGGCGCTCGTGCACGAGCAGGCTCAGCGCCTGCCCCTCGTCATCGAGGGCGCCCCGCGCGTCGGCCAGCCGCTCGGCGATCGCCGTAACGGACAGCGGTCCGTGCGGGATCCAGCGGCACACGTCCGGGCGTGACTTGTAGCCGGCGATGGCCTCCGCGTCGGCCACGACGGGTGGCCGCAGGCTCAGCCGCTCGGTGTGGATCGGGTACTCCGGGTGCAACACCGCGCCGACGCTACCGTTGCGGGATGGCCTGCAGGGCGAGCGCGATCTGGGACGACGGCTACCTCGCGTACGACTTCGGGGAGCACCCGCTGAGCCCCTTGCGACTCGAGCTGACGATCCGCCTGGCGCGCGAGCTGGGCGTCCTCGACCGGCTGGCCGTGTACGCGCCGACCGCCGCCGACGAGGCGCAGTTGCTCACCACGCACGACGCGGACTACCTCGCCGCGGTGCGCCGCGCGGGCACCGACCCGGGCTTCGCCGGCTACGGCCTCGGGACCAACGACGACCCCACCTTCGCCGGCATGTACGAGGCGTCGGCGCTGATCGCCGGCGGATCCGCGCTCGCCGCGACCCAGGTGTGGACCGGTCAGCTCGAGCACGCCGTCAACATCGCCGGCGGCCTGCACCACGCCATGCGCGGCTTCGCGTCCGGGTTCTGCGTCTTCAACGACGTCGTGCTGGCGATCCGGACCCTGCTCGCCGCCGGGGCCCGCCGGATCGCCTACGTCGACGTGGACGTCCACCACGGCGACGGGGTGCAGGCGGCGTTCTACGACGACCCGCGGGTGCTCACCATCAGCCTGCACCAGGATCCGCGCACGCTGTTCCCGGGCACCGGCCTGGCCACCGAGGTCGGGGTGGGCGCGGCGGTCGGCACCTCGGTCAACGTCGCCCTGCCGCCCGGCACCGACGACAGCGGCTGGCTGCGGGCGTTCCGCGCGGTCGTGCCGGGAGCGGTGCGGGCCTTCGCACCCGACGTGCTCGTCACCCAGTGCGGCTGCGACACCCATCACGAGGACCCGCTGGCCAACCTGCGGCTCACCGTGGACGGCCAGCGTGCCGCGATCGCCGAGCTGCACGCCCTCGCCCACGAGGCGGCCAACGGCAAGTGGGTCGCCCTGGGCGGCGGGGGGTACGGCCTGGTGCGGTGCGTGCCGCGCACCTGGACGCACCTGCTGGCCGAGGCGTCGGGCGCGCCGATCCCACCGCAGACCGCCGTGCCCCCAGGGTGGGTGGCCCACCTGCGCGAGCGCGGTGTGGCCGGCGAGCTGCCGGAGACGATGGGCGAAGGCCCGCTGGCGCTCGTCCGCGCGTGGATGCCGGGCGGGGACAGCTGGCTGGACCGCTCCATCGGTGCGACACGCCGGGCCGTGTTTCCCGCGCTGGGCCTCGATCCGGACGATCCCCGTGACTGAGCTGCCCGCGGTCGACGGCGACGGGCCCGACCCGCCGCCCGAAGTCGGTGTGCCCGAGCCGCCCCCGCACTGGGAGGCCGACGTCGTCGTTGCCGATGGCGCCACCGTGCACCTGCGCCCGATTCGGCCGTCAGATGCCCCGGCGCTGGTCGCGTTTCATGCTGGGCTGTCGCCGCGGACCCGTTACCTGCGCTTCTTCTCCGCCTATCCGCGCATCCCCGAACGTGACCTGTACCGCTTCACCCACGTCGACCACCACGACCGCGTCGCGTTCGTCGTCGAGCTCGACGGGCAGCTGATCGCCGTCGGTCGCTACGAGGGGACGCCGCGCGCGGCCGCGGACGACGACCCCGCCGCACCGGCCGGCGCGGTCGTGGAGGCTGAGGTCGCCTTCGTCGTGGCCGACGCCCACCAGGGCCGCGGGATCGGTTCGGTGCTGCTCGAGCACCTGGCCGCCGCGGCGCGCGAGGTCGACATCCGCCGCTTCCACGCGCTCGTCCTGGCCGAGAACACCGCCATGATCAGCGTGTTCCGGGAGGCCGGCTACGTCACCAGGCGCCACGTCGAGTACGGCGAGGTGAGCCTGGAGTTCGACGTCGACGAGACGGCGCTGACCGAAGCCGTGATGCGCGAGCGGGAGCAACGCGCCGAGGCCCGCTCGATCCGGCGCATCCTGTTTCCCCAGTCCGTCGCGGTGGTCGGTGCGAGCAACGACGCCGGCAAGATCGGCAATGCGGTGTTCGCCAACCTGCTCCGGATGGGCTTCGACGGCCCGCTCTACCCGGTGAACCCGGACGCGCGCCACGTCAGCGGCGTCCGTGCGTATCCGTCCCTGCTCGACGTTCCCGAGGATGTCGATCTTGTGGTGGTCGCGGTGCCTGCGGCGGCGGTCCCCGGCGTCCTCGAGCACTGTGCCGCGCGGGGCGTCCGCGGCCTGGTCGTGATCAGCGGCGGGTTCGGGGAGCGGGGCAGCGACGTCGAGCGCACGCTGGGCCGCGACGCTCAGCGCGCGCTCGTCGCCGGTGCACGGCGCCGCGGCATGCGGGTGGTGGGGCCGAACTGCCTGGGGATCATCAACACCGACCCGGGCGTGCAGCTCAACGCCTCGCTGGCGCCGCTGCCGCCGCTCACCGGCCGGGCCGGGTTCTTCTGCCAGTCCGGGGCGCTCGGCGTCGCGGTGCTCGGCGAGGCGGCCCGGCGCGGACTCGGGGTTTCCACGTTCGTCTCGGCGGGAAACCGCGCCGACGTCTCGGGCAACGACCTGCTGCAGTACTGGGAGACCGACGACAGCACCGATGTCGCGCTGATGTACCTCGAGAGTTTCGGCAACCCCCGCAAGTTCGCCCGCCTCGCGCGTCGGCTGGGCCGGACCAAGCCGATCGTCGCGGTGAAGAGCGGCGCGGCCCTGGTCGTGCCGGGGCTGCAGGACACCTCCGTCGAGGTGGCTGAGGAAAGCGTGCGGGCGCTGTTCGAGGCCTCGGGGGTGATCCGGGTGCACACCGTCGGAGACCTGTTCGACGTGGCGCTGCTGCTGACCAGCCAGCCGTTGCCGCCGGGCAACCGGGTCGCGGTGGTGGGCAATTCGACGGCACTGGCCGTGCTCGTCACCAACGCCTGCGCCGACGAGGAGCTGGAGCTGGTGCGCATGGACGATGTCGGGGGGCAGGCCTCGGCCGAGGCTTTCGCCGCGGCGTTGGCCGACGCGGCGTCGGACCCCGAGGTGGACGCGCTGGTGGTGGTGTTCGTCCCGCCGCTGCAACGCACCTCCGGCGAGGAGTTCGCGGGAGCGGTTCGCTCGGTCGCGGCGGGCACCGACAAGCCGATGCTGTCGACGTTTCTGGGCTTCGAGGGCGTGCCGGGCGCGTTGGCCGCGATCGGTGCCTCCTCACCGGCGCCGGGCTCGGTGCCGTCCTACCCTTCGCCGGAGCGGGCGGTGCGCGCGCTCGCGCGGGCGGTGCGCTACGCGGCGTGGCGGCGGCGCCCGGTGGGCGTGGTCGCGGACCCGCCCGGCCTGGACCTGGCCGCGGCCCGGGCAGTTGTCGAGGCGGTGCTGAGGGCCGCGCCGGGCGGCCGGGAGTTGACGGCCGGCGAGGCGAGCGGCCTGCTGGGCGCGGTGGGTGTGTTGACGGGACAGCCCGTCCCGCTCGACGGGATCGAAGTCGTCCTCACCGTCCATGACGACCCTTCCTTCGGCGCGCTCGTCTCGTTCGGGGTGGGTGGGGTGGCCACTGAACTGCTCGGTGACCGGGCCTACGCGGCAGTCCCCCTGACCACGGCCGACGCCGATGACCTGATCACCGCACCGCGCGCGGCGCCGCTGCTCAGCGGCTACGCCGGGGCGACCCCGGTCGACCACGCGGCGCTGGCCGAGCTGGCGCTGCGCCTGTCGGCATTGGCCGACGCGCTGCCGGAACTCGCCGAGTGCCGCCTCACCGCGGCCGCCGCCGCCGACGGCGCGTTCGTGACGTCCGCGGTGGCCCGGGTCGCACCGCCGACCATCCGCGGTGACACGGGCCCGCGCCGGCTGCGCGGTATGTGAATCAGGAGTGGCTGCCGGTGGCGCGGCCCGTCCCGCCCGGGCCCACGTTCGGGGTGCTCGCGGCGCCGAGTGAGGCGAAAAGGTCCGCCATGCCCGCGGGCGGGGTCCAGTTGTAGCGCACCGCAGTGCCGTTCGTGATCACCATATTGCACTGGAGGTCGGAGGTGAT
>JAYTRE010000374.1:0-3520 GCA_043746395.1 Pseudonocardiales bacterium | reverse complement strand
TTGTCGGTGTTGTTCTTGTAGAGGTTGATCGGGGCGTTGACCCCGGGCATCGTGGCTACCCGCCGCAGGGCTTTGAGCATGACCAGCTCGCCGGCCTTGTCCCAGCGCACGGCGTCGAGCGGGTTGGTGACCTCGGGGCTCGAGTACTCCGGATGGGCGTGATCGACATACAGGCGCGCACCGTTGGGCAGGATGACGTTGGCCATCCCGGCGTCCTCCTCGGCCTCGATGAACTCCTGGGCGACGCCGCTGCCGAGGTCGAAACCGCGGGCGTCGCGCAGCGGTGACTCCTCCTCGAAGTCCCAGCTCGCGCGGCGGGCCCGTCCAGCGGGCAGGCCGCTGGCGTAGGCGTTGACGACCTGGGCGGACAGCAGCATCGCGTTGGCGCCCGGCTGGCCGGGCAGGCTCACGCCGTACTCGACCTCGGTGCCCATCACGCGTCGCACGCTCACGGTGCCAGGCTACGGCTCACCCGGACGCCGCCGCGCCCAGCACCGTGGCCGCTCAAGCGACGAGGCTGGGCAGCGGGCAGTGCAGGAGCGCGCAGGTGGTGCGCAGCAGTTCGGCTTCCTCGGCCTGGAGCACGCCGTCGTCGCATACGGCCACCATGACGGCGTCGACCAGCTGCTGCTTGTGCAGCGGGTCGAGCGAGTCGAGCGGGTCCCAGCCGGCGTCGAGGGCACGCCACGGCTGTCGGGGCGGCGCGTAGGGCACCGCGGCACCGGGCAGGAGATGGCTGACGGCAGCCGTGAAAGCACGTTCGGCAGCGGTGGGGTCGCCGTTGCCGGCCGCGGCCACCGCCGCGAGCAGGGTGAGCGCCGCGGTCTGGATGCTGGCCACATCGCGCCGGCCCGGCCTGGATCGCCCCACCGGGTCGGTGGCATCGCGCAGGTAGCTGGCGATCATCCGGGTGAGGCAGTACTCGAAGACCGAGACGACGCCGTCGGCGCGCGCCATGGCGTCGAGCGCGGTGACGAGCGCCTCGACGGCCGCGCGAGGACGGGCCGCGGTCATCGGCACCGCGATGCTGATCAAGGGCAGCCGGAGCAGCGGCGCCAGCCCGTCGAGCTCGCCCCTCAGTGCCGCCGCCGCATCGGCGTTGGCGCGGCCCACCACGTCGGTGATCATCTGCAGTTGGCGGTCTCGAACGTCCTGCTCGGCGTTGAGCGCCAAGGCGAGCACCAGGGGCACTGCCGTCGTCGGCTGGTTGGCCAGCACCCGCAACTGTGCCGGCAGCTGCCCGCTCAGGCGCACTCCGCGCTCCAGATCAGCCGCAGACATCGACCCGACGCGCGAGCTGATGGCCTCGGCCACAGGCGCGGCAACGACGGGCGGTGCCGCGCCGCGGGTCGGCGCGATGCCAGCCGAGGCGCCTGCAGTCAGTCCGAGGGCAGCGTCTTCGGACAGGCCGTTGGGCGCCTGATCCGACCAGCGCTGCTCCAGCGCCGGCAGCTGGTCCGCGGTGAAGCTCGGATCGAGTGCCGCGATCCGTTGCAACAGCGGCGGATGCGTCGCGTAGAGGCTGCTCAGGCTCGCCCCGCCCTCGCCGAAGAGCAGGTGGCTCACCTCGCTGGCGCCGCGCTTGTTCGCCAGCCGGGAGCCGGTGGGCAGCCCGGCGATCTTTTTCAGCGCGCCCGCCAGACCCGTCGTCTGGCGGGTGAACTGCACCGCGGACGCGTCGGCGAGCCACTCCCGCTGCCGGCTGACCGCCGCCTTGATCAGCCCCGCGAAGAACTGTCCGACGAAGCCGAGGATCAGCATCGCGATCGCGAGCACCAGGATCGGAGCGGGACCCTTCTTCGAGTCCCGTCCACCGCCGCCGAACGCGAGGATCCGCAGCCCGACGAGGCCCAGCAGCAGGATGCCGGCGAGCAGGCCGATCAACTGGACGTTCAGCCGCATGTCGCCGTTGAGGATGTGGCTGAACTCGTGGCCGATCACGCCCTGGAGTTCGTCGCGGTTGAGCTGATGCAGCGTGCCGCCGGTGACGGTGATCGCAGCATCGGCCGGGGTGAACCCGGCGGCGAAGGCGTTGATGCCCGCCTCCTGCTCCAGCACGAACAGCCGCGGCATCGGAATGCCCGAAGCCAGCGACATCTCCTCGACGACGTTCACGTAGCGGCGCAGCGCGGGATCGGATGTCGTCGGGTCGACGGGGACAGCGCCCACCGAGAGGGCGACGGCCGAGCCGCCGGCGCGCAGCGAGAGAGTCTTGCTGATGGTGCCGCCGGCGATGAGCAGCAGGGTGAAGGCGGTGGACGCGATGAGCATGGGAACCAGCGAACCGGCAGATTGGGACCGCAGCAGCACCGCCATGATGACGTCAATCAGCACCACGATGGCCACGACCGCCGCTACGAACAGCAGCACCAGCCGCAGCGAGGTGCCGCGTGCCGCGCGCTGGCGCTCGAAGAAGTTCACGGCGCGCCGCCGGAGATCAGAACTGGACCTTCGGCGCGTCGCGGGTCTCGGGGTGATCCGGGGCGATCTCCCACTGCGCGGCGGGGCCGAAGTGGAACGTCCCGGCGAGCATGCTCCCCGGGAACGACTGCCGCCTGTTGTTGTAGCTGAGCACCGAGTCGTTGTAGGCCTGCCGCGAGAACGCCACCTTGTTCTCGGTCGAGGTGAGCTCCTCGGTGAGCTGCATCATGTTCTGGCTGGCCTTGAGGTCGGGGTATGCCTCGGCCACCGCGTTGAAGCGCAGCAGCGCGCTCGTCAGCGCTCCCTGGCTTTGCGCCAGTTGCTGCATCGCCGCCGGGTCACCCGGTTGGTCGTGCGCTGCCGACAACCCGGAGATCGCCGCGGCACGCGCCTGGGTCACCGCCTCGAGGGTGCCGCGCTCGTGGGCCATGTAGGCCTTCGCCGTCTCGACCAGGTTGGGGATGAGATCGAAGCGCCGCTGGAGCTGCACGTCGATCTGGGCGAAGGCGTTCTGGAAACTGTTGCGAGCCCGCACCAGCCCGTTGTAGCCGCCGATCACCCAGACCACGAGCGACAGGACGATCACGATGACGATGATGCTGATGATCACGCCCATGGCGGATCCTTCCGGCGGTGAGAGCCAATCCTATCGGGTTGGGCGACAGCCGCGAGTGTCGCGAGCCGGACGGCCGACAGTCGCGGGCCCGCAGCTCAGGCGAGCAGCTTGACGAGGGCGGCGACGCCCACGATCACGATGATCGCCCGCAGGACGGCGGGTTGCAGCCGGCGACCGATGCGCGCGCCGAGCAGTCCGCCCAGCATCGAACCCACGGCGATCAGCGCTGCGGCAGTCCAGTCGATGTGGGTCGTGAGCATGAACACCAGGGCAGCCACGCCATTCACCAGCCCGGAGAGAACGTTCTTCAAGGCGTTGCGTCGCTGCATCGTCTCGACGAGCATCAGCTCCAGGAAGGCCATGAGGATCACGCCCTGCGCAGCACCGAAGTAGCCGCCGTAGACCCCGGTGAGCATGGTCGTCACCCAGAGCACCGGCCGGATCGAGTTGGTCGCGGCATGCGGGGTGGATTCCAGCCACCGT
>JAYTRE010000373.1:0-3166 GCA_043746395.1 Pseudonocardiales bacterium | reverse complement strand
GCCACTCACCGAACACCCCGGAGTGGACCTGGTGTCGTTCACCGGGGGACTCACGTCGGGAATAGCTGTCGCCAAGGCGGCAGCCGAGACGGTCAAGCGGACGGCGCTGGAACTCGGCGGCAAGAACCCTAATGTCGTGTTCGCCGACGCGGACTTCGACGCGGGAGTCGACATGGCGCTGACCGCCGTGTTCCTCCACTCCGGACAGGTCTGCTCGGCCGGAGCGCGCCTTATCGTGCAGGACGACATACATGATCGATTCGTCGACGCACTCGTGCGCGGTGCCGAACGGATCCAGCTCGGTGGCCCGTTTGACCGACAGGCTCAAGCCGGCACGCTGATCTCCGCTGCGCACCGGGACAAGGTCGAGGCCTACGTCGCGGCCGGCCTCGCAGAAGGAGCGGTGCTGCGCTGCGGCGGGCGCCGGCCGGAGGATCCCAGGCTCGCCGACGGCTTCTTCTACCTGCCGACGATCCTCGACGAGTGCAACCAGAAGATGCGCGTCGTACACGAAGAATCCTTCGGGCCGGTTCTGACCGTCGAGCGGTTCAGCGACGAGGACGACGCAGTCCGGATCGCCAACGACACCGACTTCGGTCTCGCGGGCGCCGTGTGGACCAGCGACGCGGGCAGGGCTCAGCGCGTCGCGGCGCGCCTGCGACACGGAACCGTCTGGATCAACGACTACCACCCGTACGTGCCTCAGGCCGAATGGGGCGGCTTCAAGCAGTCGGGCAACGGACGCGAACTGGGGCCATCCGGGCTGAACGAGTATCGCGAGCTCAAGCACATCTGGCACAACATCGATCCGCAGCCCCAACGGTGGTTTGGCGGGTGATCTTCGACCGGCGAACGGCAGGAGACCTTATGACCACCCAGGCGGACGTTCCAGACGCGTCCGCGTCGGCGACCCCGGTTGCGGCGGCCAGTAGTCGGGAGGCCGAACTGCAGGTACGCGGGCTGTGGAAGGTATTCGGGGCCAAAGCGCGGGGGGTGCCCGGCAATTCCGGATTGGTCGGGCTGCCCGTGGAGCAGATTCGGGAGCGCACGGGCTGTGTGGTTGCCGTCCGGGATATGAGTTTCGAGGTTGCCCGCGGCGAGGTGTTCGTCGTGATGGGGCTGTCCGGATCGGGCAAGTCCACGCTGGTGCGCTGCCTGACCCGGCTGATCGAACCGACCGCCGGTGAGATCAGCCTGCAGGGTAGGGACGTCATGGCGGCGAGTGAGCGAGAGCTGCGCGAGTTGCGTCGCCGCACGGTGTCGATGGTCTTCCAGCATTTCGGCCTGCTGCCGCACCGGCGTGTGCTCGACAACGTCGCATACGGCCTGGAGGTGTGCGGCATGGGCAAGAAGGACCGGCTGCGCAGGGCAGGTGAGGTGACCGAGCTGGTGGGCCTTGCCGGCTATGAGAATTCCTATCCCGATCAGCTGTCCGGAGGGATGCAGCAGCGGGTCGGGCTAGCGCGCGCCCTGGCAAGTGACCCGGAGATGCTGCTCTTCGACGAGCCGTTCTCGGCGCTCGACCCGCTGATCCGGCGGGACATGCAGAACGAGGTGATCCGGCTGCACCGCGAGGTCGGCAAGACCATGGTCTTCATCACCCACGACCTCTCCGAGGCGCTCAAGCTGGGCGATCGGATCCTCATCATGCGCGACGGCGAGGTCGTCCAGGTCGGTTCCGGCGACGAACTCGTCGGTGCACCCGCGGATGACTACGTGCGCGATTTCGTCCGCGACGTACCCCGCTCGGGCATCCTGACCCTGAAATGGATCATGCGGGCGCCCCGCCCGGATGATCCGCTCGACGGTCCGGAGATGGCACCCGACGTCGTGGTCCGGGACGCGGTTCGCAGTGTGCTCGCCGCCACCGCGCCGTTGCGCGTTGTCGCCCACGGCGTCCTGCTCGGCGTCGTCGGTGCCGAGGAGATCCTGGCAATCGTCGCCGGACCCGGGGAAGTCGAGGAGCCGGACGCACCGGGTCGTTTGGCCGGTGCGGGCTGATGGCCGCGGCAGTCAGCTATGCAACCATCCCGCGCCGGGTTGGGCGACCCACCCTGGTGGCTGCCATCGTAGTCGTGTGGATCGCGCTGTTCACGGTTTTCCGCGGCCGCAACACGCTCTCGCTCGCCGCCTCGCAGGTAACCCCGCTGCACACCTGGCTGAACCAGCTGAACACCTCCGTGGGGACGAACCGGGATACCAACCCGCTGTTCGTCTACTTCTTCAACGAGATCCAGGTGGGCGTGACCCGCCTGGTCACCATTGTCCAAGCGCTGATATCACAGCCGGCGCTCGGCCGGCCGCTGCCGTTGATCGGTTGGCTGGGCGTCGTGGCGATAGCAACGCTGGTCGCCCTGGCCTTCGGCAACGGGCGGGTGGCCCTGTTGACGCTCGTCGGGTTCGTCTTTCTGGGTCTGCAGGGTCTGTGGCAGGAAAGTATGGATACCCTCGCGCTGACGCTCGTGGCCGTACTGCTCTCGCTGGCCATCGGAATCCCGCTCGGCATCTGGGCGGGGCTCTCCCAGCGGTTCCACGGCCTCGTCACGCCCGTTCTCGATGTCATGCAAGTGATGCCGACGTTTGTCTATCTCGCGCCGCTGACCCTGTTGTTCCTGATCGGCCCGGCTGCGGCGACGATCGCGACGCTGATCTATGCCATGCCGCCGGTCATCCGGCTCACTGCACACGGGATCCGCTCGGTGCCGATCGAAACCCTGGAGGCCGCCGAATCGCTCGGCTCGACCCGGCTGCAAGCATTGCGAAAGGTCATGCTGCCGATGGCCAAACGGACCATCGTGATCGGCATCAACCAGACGATCATGGCCGCACTCGCTATGGTGACCATCGCCGCGCTGGTCGCCGCACCGGGTTTGGGACAAACGGTGGTGCAGGCGCTGGAGAGTCAGGACGTCGGCACCGCGTTCAACGCGGGGCTGGCGATCGTGATCCTGGCCATCGTGATGGACCGAGTCACGACTGCCGCCAGCGTGCGGGTGGAGGCTGGGTACCGTGCTGCGGCTGCGCCCGGCGGCGCCGCGCGGGCGCGGCGACCGCTGCTGGCCGTGGCGAGCGTGCTCGCCGGAGTGGCGGTCTACGTCTCATACACCTATGAGGTGGCCGCACAATTCCCCAGCCACCTCACTGTCGGGGCGCATCAGTTCAGCCT
>JAYTRE010000372.1:0-2204 GCA_043746395.1 Pseudonocardiales bacterium | reverse complement strand
GAGGAGCTGTTCACCCTGCTGGTCAAGGGCGAGTATTCGTCCTACAAGGACTACCCACTGTCGCTGTACCAGATCCAGACCAAGTACCGCGACGAGGCGCGGCCCCGCGCCGGCATCCTGCGCGGCCGCGAGTTCGTGATGAAGGACTCCTACTCCTTCGACCTTTCTGACGAGGGGCTCGAGGTGTCCTACCGGGCGCACCGCGACGCCTACGAGCGGGTGTTCACCCGGCTGGGCTTCGACTACCGCATCGTCTTCGCGGTCTCCGGTGCGATGGGCGGCTCGGCGTCGGAGGAGTTCCTCGCCCCGACTCCCTCGGGCGAGGACACCTTCGTCCAGTGCGAGAACTGCGACTACGCGGCCAACACCGAGGCTGTCGAGATCGCGGCCGCGGCCCCGCAGGATCCGAGCGGGCAGCCACCTGCCCGGGTGCTCGACACCCCGGACACCCCGACGATCGACACGCTCGTCGAACGACTCAACTCTCTTGAGCTGGGTCGCCAGTTCACCGCGGCCGACACGCTGAAGAACGTCGTGCTCAAGACCCGCGAGCCAGGCACCGAGCAGTGGCGGCTGCTCGTCATCGGCGTGCCCGGGGACCGCGAGGTGGACCTCAAGCGGGTGGCGGGTCAGCTCGAGCCGACCGAGGTCGCGCAAGCCGAGCCGGCCGACCTCGCCGCGGTCCCGCAGCTGGTCATGGGCTACCTCGGCCCGCAACTGCTCGCCGACGCGGGCGTGCGTTACGTCGTCGACCCGGTCGTCGTCGAGGGCAGCGCCTGGGTCACCGGCGCGAACGAGGCGGGCCGGCACGCGGCGCACGTGGTCCGCGGCCGCGACTTCACCCCCGCCGGCGAGCTGGGGGCGGTGGAGATCCGCGACGGGGACCGCTGCGCCCGCTGCGGCGGCAGCCTGCAGCTCGCGCGCGGCATCGAGCTCGGCCACGTCTTCCAGCTCGGCCGCAAGTTCGCCACCGCGTTCGGTCTGGACGCGCTCGGTCCGGACGGCAAGCCGGTGACGATCACGATGGGCAGCTACGGCATCGGCATCACCCGCGCGGTGGCGGCCCTCGCCGAGCAGACCTGGGACGACAAGGGCCTGTGCTGGCCGCGGTCGGTCGCGCCGGCCGACGTGCACCTCGTCGCCACCGGCAAGGACGACGCGCCGTTCGAGGCGGCCGCCCGCATCGCGCAAGGCCTGGAGCAGCGCGGCGTCCGGGTCCTCTACGACGACCGCCGGAACGTCTCTCCGGGCGTGAAGTTCAAGGACGCCGAGCTGCTGGGCATGCCGACCATCGTGATCGTCGGCAAGGGACTGGCCGACGGCGTCGTCGAGCTGCGCGAGCGCCGCAGCGGCGACCGCACCGAGGTGCCCGTCGACTCGGCCGTCACGGCGATCGTCGAGGCCGTCGGCGCGCAGTGACCGCCCGGCCGCTGAGCGAGCTTGTCGGGCCCGGCTGGGCGGACGCGCTCGCTCCAGTCGCTGACCAGGTCACCGCGCTGGGGGAGTTCCTGCGCGCGGAGGTGGCGGCCGGACGCAGCTATCTCCCGGCCGGTCCCCAGGTGCTGCGCGCCTTCGGCCAGGCCCTGCCCGACGTCCGGGTGCTCATCGTGGGCCAGGACCCGTACCCGACACCGGGGCATGCGGTCGGGCTGTCCTTCTCCGTCGCACCCGACGTCCGGCCGATCCCGCGCAGCCTGCACAACATCTTCCGGGAGCTCACCGCCGATCTCGGGCTGCCGCCTCCGTCGAACGGCGATCTGACGCCGTGGACCGGGCAGGGGGTGCTGCTGCTCAACCGGGTGCTGACCGTCGCGCCGCGAGCGCCGGGCTCGCACCGCGGCCGGGGCTGGGAGGCGGTGACCGAGCAGGCGATCCGGGCCCTGGTCGCGCGGGAGCTGCCACTCGTCGCGATCCTGTGGGGCCGCGACGCCGCCACCCTCACGCCACTGCTGGGGTCGGTGCCGTGCCTCGAGTCGGCGCATCCGTCGCCGATGTCGGCCGACCGCGGCTTCTTCGGCTCCCGCCCGTTCAGCCGGGCCAACGCCCTGCTCGCCGAGCGCGGCGCCGACCCCGTGGACTGGGCACTCGGCTGAGCCGGCGTGGCGGGCGGCTCGCGTGGCGGGCGGCTCGCGCGGCTGCGCCCCGGCGCCGTCCGCCGCCGACAGTGTGCAGCCGCGCCGCCCGCCGCCGGCGAGTCTGCACAC
>JAYTRE010000371.1:0-9667 GCA_043746395.1 Pseudonocardiales bacterium | reverse complement strand
GGCGACGGACCCCTCGTGGTGTGCCTGCCGGGAATGGGGGAGCTGCGCAGCACGTACCGGTTCACGGTTCCGGCGCTGGCTGCCGCGGGCTTCCGCGTGACGGTGATGGACCTTCGCGGCCACGGCGACAGTGACGCCACGTTCACTGGCTACGACGACGTCGCTGCCGCCGGGGACGCGCTGGGCCTCGTGGACCACCTCGGCGGGCCGGCGGTCCTGGTGGGCAACTCGATGGGGGCCGGTGCGGCGGTATGGGCCGCAGCCCAATCCCCCGAGGCTGTCAGCGGCATCGCCTTGATCGGGCCATTCGTCCGCGACGTCCCGACACCGGCCCTGACGCGGCTGATGTTCCGACTGGCGATGAGCGGGCCGTGGGCAAGCCGGGCGTGGCTGTCCTACCTGCCCAAGCTGTATCCGGGGCGGCGCCCCGATGATTTCGACGAGCACCGCGCCGCGATCGCTGCGAGTCTGCGCCGGCCCGGACATGCCCGCGCCTTCGTCGCGACCACGCGCACCAGCCACGCCCCGGCCGAGGAACGGATCGGTGAGGTCTCTGCCCCAGCCCTGGTGGTGATGGGCGAGCGTGACCCCGACTTTCCCGACCCCGCCGGCGAGGCCCGCGTGATCACCGAGCGCCTCAGCGGCGACCTGCTGCTGATTCCCGGGGCCGGGCACTATCCCCACGCCGAGTACCCCGAGCAGGTCAACCCCGCGCTGGTCTCCTTCTGCCTGCACGTGGTCGCCGACGGTGCCTAGAGCCGGGCTCACCCGGGCAAAGGTGGTGACCGAAGCCGCTGCGGTCGTTGATGAGACAGGCTGGGACCGGTTGTCGCTGGCGGCTGTCGCCGAACGCCTCGGCGTGCGCCTGCCCAGCCTGTATAAGCACATCGATTCCCTCGACGGGCTGCGCGCCGACCTCGCCATCCTGGGCACCGGCGAACTCGGTCAGGCCCTCACCGCTGCCGCGATCGGTCGAAGCGGGCCGGACGCGTTGCAGGCGATTGCCACGGCCTACCGCGGCTACGCGCACCGCCACCCCGGCCGGTACGCGGCCACCGTCCGCGCCCCACGACCCGAAAACAGCGCGCACACCGCCGCCACCGACGCTGTCCTGCAGACCGTGCTCGCCGTCCTCGCCGGCTACCAACTCGACGGCGACGACGCGATCGACGCCGCCCGCGCCCTGCGCGCAGCCCTGCACGGCTTCGCCAGCCTCGAGGCCAGCGCAGGTTTCGGCCTGCCCCGAGACGTCGACCGCAGCTTCGGCCGACTCGTCACCGGCCTCAACCTTGCACTGACCCACTGGGCCACCATCGAGCAGGGGGCCACCGAATAACCACGTCACCCGCGACCTGAGGCCCGCATGAAGGTGGTGGCCGAGGCCCCGGCCGAAGCGTGTGACGACCCGCATTCGGTGTGACACATAGACGCACCGTGAGCGGCCACGAAGACGAAGAGTTGCTGCACCCTTCGAACCCCCGGCTCGACGCTCGGGGTGAGCAGCCTTATGGGCCGGAGGCGGGCGCCGCGTGGTCGGCCCAGCGCAGCGCCTCGCGCAGCTGGGCGGTGGTCAGGCGCTGGACGTAAGGAGGGGTGCCGCGCTGGAAGCGGCGTCCTTCGGTGAGCGGTCCTGCGTCCACGCTGTCGAAGCCGACCTGGTCGAGCAGCCCGCGCACGGAGTTCTTGGCGTCCTGGTCGTCTCCGGCCACCGGTAGAGCCAGCCGGTCGGGGCTGCCGGCCGGGCGGGCGTCGTCGCGCAGGTGTTCCCAGAAGATGCTGTTGACCGCCTTCACCACCCTGGCGCCGGCCAGTCGCCGGCTCAGCAGCTCGCTCGACGTCGTAGCCGCGGTCTCGAGGTCCGGAATCGCACCGTCGCGCTCGGGCACGTAGTTGGTGGCGTCGAGGACGACCTTGTCGGCCAGCAAGCGCGCCGGCAGGTCCAGGCACGCCGCGAACGGAATCGCGAGGACCACTACCTCGGAGTCGCGGGCTGTCTCGCCGACCGTAGCGGCCCGAGCCCTGCCACCGAGCTGGTCGACCAGTGCGGTCAGGCTCTGGGGTCCGCGGCTGTTGGCCAGCACCACCTGGTGACCTGCGCGGACCAAGGCCGCGCCGAGCGTGCCGCCGATCTTGCCGCTGCCGATCATGCCGATACGCACAACCCCTCCTCGAACAGTGGGCCGGTGACCGGTCCCGGGCAGGCGCGATGCGGAGACCCCGGCGGACGCATCGCTCACCCTTGCGCCAGCTACTCTCCATAGGGAAGTAGGCACCCAAAAGTGCCTAGGGCGGGCAAAGGAGCGCATGGCGACGAAGACGGCCTCCCAGCAGCGCGCGAAGGCGAAGGCGGCCCATGATGCCTGCGTGAGTACCTGCCCGGCCCGGCAGGTACTGGCCACGATCAGCGACAAGTGGTTCGCGCTGGTCGTCTCGGTGCTCGCCCGGGGCCCCCGGCGCTACGGCCAACTGCGCAGCGACATCGCCGGCATCAGTCAGAAGATGCTCACCCAGACGCTGCGCTCCCTCGAGCGCGACGGCCTGGTCACCCGTACCGTGACCCCGTCGGTACCCGTTCGGGTCGACTACGCCCTCACACCGCTGGGCCAGACGCTCGTCCCCGTTCTGCAAGCAGTGAAGGCGTGGGCCGAGGACCACATGGACGAGGTGGACGCCGCCCGCCACGCCTACGAAACTAGGCCGACCTGAGAAGGAAAGCGCGCCCAAGCTCGGCGGGGCAGGGCCGCGGAGCGTCCTCAAGGGGGATCCCGTGCGGGCGTCCGTGGGAGCGCCCGGTAGCGCCCACCCTGCGACACCGCGTGATCATCGGCAAGGCGCGCCCCGCCCGAAGCCCGACTGCGTCCTGCGGACGTTCGGCGACTGGGAGGATCCGATCACAGGTTCCACCAGATTTGCCGGCTGAGCGTAGTCGCGATCTCCGCGTGCTGAAACTGTCCAGCCTCGATCCACCGCAGAGTGCCCGCTGTTCCCGGCGCTTACCAGGCCGGGCGCAGTCGTCCGGGCACCGCGATCTGGTTGAGTGCGTCGCGCATCGCCGCGAACTGCTGAGGGGGTAGATGTGCTTCCCATTGCTGGATCACGTCGTTGGCAGCTTCGTCGGCGGCGATCGTGCAGGCGCGACCACGTTCGGTGAGCACCAACAGTTTGGCGCGCCCGTCGGAGACGTCAGCCTCACGCGTGAGATAGCCGTGTTCGACAAGGTAGTCGACCAGCTGGGCCGCCGCCTGTTTCGTGATCCCAAGGTGCGCGGCGAGCTCGGCAGTCGTCGCCCGAGTCCCGCTGATCCGGGCGAACGCAAAGCCGTGTGCAGGCCGCACATCGGCGAACCCGCGGCGAACCAGCCCCTCCTGAATGCCGTCGACGAGCTGTGCGGCGACGCGCAGCACCGCCGCAGCGATCATCGGACCATCAGCGCTCACCCCTCCATGTTGACAGACAAGACAAGAACCTTGACCATGTAGTCAACCTGCTTGTCCATCGTGAGGAGTGAGCCATGCCAGTGATCCGTCCAGTCGACGCAGTGCCGTTCCAGACGCATGGCAGCCGCTTCCTGTCCTATGTGAGTCCCTCACGTGGCAGCAGCCAGCTCTGCGCCTGGCAGCTCCGGGTGCCGCCTGATCTACAGGGTGTGGCTCACCGGCCCACCCGCGACGAGGTTCTGCTCGTCCTCGCCGGCGAGCTCCACGTGACGCTGGATGGCGTGTGTACCGTGCTGCTGCCCGGCGACGTCGTACTGGTTACCGCCGGCAGCGACCTGCGCGTGGACGCAGGACCGGAAGGAGCCACCGCATGGGTGACCACCACACCGGGACTGGAAGCGGTCACCGCCAACGGCACCAAGATCACCCCACCCTGGACCCAATGACCCGCGTCCCACAGCAGGATCCTCCTCGGCACACCTCGTGCTTCGAAGACGGTCGTATGGACGATGATCAAGTGTGTCCCGCACGACGCCCCATCACCGGGCGGGTGCGGGGAGGGCGTCGGGTTACGAATCAGCCCCTCGAAGCGCGGCAATGACGACGCTCGGTGACGGGTTGACGACCGGACGGCCGCCGATCACGACGGTGGGGACGGTCTCGTTGCCGGCGGCGACGGACCGCACGAAAGCAGCCGCGTCCGGATCGCGCCAGATATTGATCATCTTCGGATACAGGCGATGCCAACGCAGCGCAAACCGCAGCCGCATGCAGAACACGCAACCCGGACGCCAGTACACGGTCACTCGGTCGTGATCTGAACCGGCATCGTCGAGCATCACGTACCCACACTCCCACGCGAGGCGTTCGACCGACCACGCCCCCTTCGTTCGGGGATCCCGTGCGGGCAGCCGCCCGGTCGCGGGGTGGCTTACGGAACGAGCTTGATCATCTGGCAGATCGACCGCCTTCGGAGCTCCACGGTGCACCGAGGACGTTCGGCTTACGGGACGAGTGACGCTCGGATCGCGCTCGGTCGGTAACCACTTACCTGTTGGCCCGCACGATGGCTGCTGCGGCGTGGGGATGGACGCGGTGGGTCTCGATGATCTCGACGTCGCTGAACCCGGCCTCGGCGAGCACCTGGTGGTACTGAGCCTCGGTGAGGGCGCCGGCCACGCACCCGGTCCAGGCCACCATGTCGGCCCTGGTCTCGGCGTCCATGCTGGCGTCCGCGATCACATCGGAGACCGCCAGGCGGCCTCTCCGGCGGAGCACTCGGGCCGCCTCGGCCAGCACGACGCCCTTGTCGGCGGCCAGGTTGATGACGCAGTTCGAGATGACCACATCCACGCTGGCATCGGGCAAGGGGATGTCCTCCAGGTAGCCCTCCACGAACTGGACGTTCGTCACCCCGGCCGCCGCGGCGTTGGCCCTGGCCAGGTCGAGCATCTCGGTGGTCATGTCGAGGCCGATCACGCGCCCTTCAGGGCCGACGCGACGAGCGGAGATCAACACGTCCCCTCCCGCACCCGAGCCCAGGTCCAGCACGGTCTCCCCGGGATGGAGATCGGCGACGGCGGTGGGCACCCCGCAACCCAGCGAGGCCGACAGGGCGGTCTCGGTGAGTCCCTCTGATGAGTCGGCACCGTAGAGGTCGGGACCGAACACGACCCGGCCTTCGGAATCGGTGGTTGTAACCGTGCCCGGTGCGCAGCAGGAAGCCTCGACGGTCCGGGCTCCAGCGCTGTCCCCCGCAGCGAAGCGGGTCGCCTCCTCGGCGTATCGCTTCCGGACGGTCTCTCGGATGTCGCTTGGTTGGGTCATCGAGCCATCTCCTTCATCTCCAACTTCTGGCCGTGGCAGCTTGCTTCGACGGGATCAGGTGGCCGTCGGCCCATCACCACGTCTGCGGCGGTGGGAAAGCACTCCACGCAGGCCGGGTTGACGGCATAAAGGGAGCTTGTCCCCTGGCGGCGGGCGTGGACGAAGCCGACGGCGACCAACACGGCGAGATGGTGGCTCACCGTCGACTGGCCGACGGGAAGCGTGGCCGTCAGCTCGCCAACCGACAGCGGCGCCGCTTGGCGAGCTAGCAAGGCCAGCACCTGCACCCGGGTCGGGTCGGACAAGGCCCGGAACCACCCCGCGTAGGTCTCCGCCACCTGCCTGTCTAACAACGTCTGATCCATCGATCATCGACGATAGACGATGGAGAGGAACTTAACCAGCGCCGACTGCAAGCCGATCGCTCAGCGGGACGCGGTGGACCGGCCGCCCCTTTGACTTGTACGCCTGTTAGGCACACACTCGGAATATGACCGTTGTCAAGGATTCCCGGATCGCCGTGCGCCTATCTTCCGATCAGGACGCGCTCATCCGGCAGGCCGCCGAGGTGGAGGGCACCAGCATCACCGAGTTCACCGTCGCCGCGACGATGAGCCACGCCATCGACGTGTTGGCAGATCGACGCATGTTCGCGATCGACGATGCCGCGTGGGGCGAGTTCCTCGCTGTGCTGGACCGCCCGGTCAGCCACAAGCCCCGGCTGGAAAGGCTGTTCGCCGAGCCGTCGGTCTTCACCGAGGCGTGAGCAGATACAGCCTGCCCCGTCCGATCGCCGAGGACGACGACACCAGCAGCTTCGACAGCGGCGAGCCCAGCCTCGATGAATACCTTCGCAAGCGCGCGCTGGGCAACCACGTCCAGGGCGCCTCGCGCTGCTTCGTCACGTGCCGCGACGGCCGGGTGGTCGGCTACTACGCCCTGGCCTCGGCCAGCGTCCAGCACGGCGACGTCACCGGCAAGGTGCGGCGCAACATGCCCGACCCGGTACCGGTGATCTTGCTATCGCGGCTGGCGGTGGACCGCAAGGAGCAGGGCTCCGGACTGGGCAAGAACCTGCTGCGCGATGCCATCCTGCGCTCGGTGGAGGCATCCGAAATCGTCGGCGTTCGGGCGCTGCTCGTGCATGCGCTCAACAACACCGCCCGCGCCTTCTACGCCCATTTTGACTTCGAGCCGTCACCCACCGACCCGCTGCACCTGCTACTGCTGATTAAGGATGCCCGCTCCGTGGTCGGTCGCTGACCTTCCCGCGCCTGGCCACGGCTCGTGCCGGGAAGCACGACCGGGTTGCAGCCCAGCTATGTCCCGCAGGCGGATTTGCTATCGGGACGGCCGGCGAACGTCAAAGTACGACCGGACATGCCGAGATCCGGTTGCGTCGGCTGCAAGGCTCATGTCGTGCTCGCGCTGCTGGATTTGGATGAGACGCTCGTCGACCGCTCGGCTGCCCTTACCCAATGGGCGACGGTTTTCGTTGCCGACCACTTGGAGGTAACGGTGCAGTGCGGGCCAGTCGACGTTGGGCCGAGCGATGAGGAAGACCTCAGGGCTGGTGGCCGCGCCGGCTATCGCCTCCGCGAACCACAATAAACACCGGCGGACGGCCATCGTGAGGTAGCTATTCAGCTGGCTGGGACGAGTGCTGGTGGTACCCATGCGCCGTCGTTGGTGAAGAGTTGGTGGAGGACGACCAGCTTGTCTTGGCCCCATTTGGTGGCGGTGTCGAGGTAGGAGTGCACGACCGCGAAGTCGGTGAGGCCTTGCAGGGTGCGCCAGGCGCCGCCGGATGTTCGTTGCTGGATCTTGACCGGTCGGCATGATCGTTCTGCTTCGTTGTTGGTCAGCGGCACGGTCAGGTCGGTAGCGAAGCGCAGGATCATGTCTTCGTATCGTCGGAACCGGCCGATCAGGGTCCGGGCCCTGTCGGGCAGTGGGCCGTCCTGGTCGCGGTTGTCATCGCTGCCGCGGGCCAGCGAGCCGTGGTAGGCCGAACGGATGCGGGTCAGGAGGGCCGGGGTGAGTCGGTCACGGCCGGCCTCGCGGGCTCGGACGGCGGCGGTGTTGGCATCGAGCAGGCAGGTGGCCATGGCCAGTGCCCACAGTTGCCCGTCCGGGTCGGGGTCGGAGACCGAACGAAGATCACGGAGGAGGTGGGCTGCGCACCAGGCGTGGGCGCAGGCCAGGTGCTGGTAGCCGGCGTAGCCGTCACGGACCAGCACTCCGGTGAAGGCCGGAAGTACGCCGCCGGCGTCGATGGTTGCGGCGGAGCGGTCGCCGGTGTGGCACAACGTGAGGTACTCGGTGCAGGCCACGTGCACGTAGGCCAGCGACCCGGCGGCGCGGGCCGGGGTCTCGTCGGCGTGCAGCACCGGCGCGTCGGCGAGCAGCTCGCGCAGGTGGGGCAGGAACCGGTTCTCCAGCCGGCGGGCGGCGCGTGCCCGTACCCCGGCGACGAACCCGGTCGAGACGTCGATACCGCACAGCGTTTCGACCAGGTCGCGGGCCCGCCCGATCGGCAGGTAATGCGCGCAGGCCAGCAGCGTGCAGCGGGCCAGTGCCGCCGGCCCGATCCGCACCGGTGAGCCCGGCCCGGCCAGCACGAGCGCGTTGTCATCGTCATCACCGACCGCGTCCCAACCCGGGGCGGTGATCGCCCCGCAGCCCGGGCACGTCTTGGACACCCGCTGGTACTCGGTGACGTGCGGCGTGGGCGGCGGGGGAAGGTCGACCACCTGCCGGCGTTGACGATCGTGTTCGGGCGCGCCGGCCAGCGGCGCCGCGCACCGCCCGCACTCGGGCGGTTCGATCACCACCGTCTCATCCGGATCATCGACCAGCTCCCGGGTACACGATGCCGCACCCGGTTGCTTACCCGGCTTGCGACCCGAACGCCCACGTGACGAACGCTTCTTCGCCGGCTTCTTCGCCCACGGCGCGTCCGTCGACGGCGGCCGCGACGAGTTCGACGAGTCCGCCCCCAGCCGCCGCTCCAACTCCTCAACCCGTTTGATCAACTCAGCGTTGACCCGACGTAGCTCAGCGTTCTCCACCCGCAACGCGGCGTTCTCCGCTGCAAGCTCGCCTCCACCCCGACCACCAGGCACCCGACCAGCCTCACCGAACCACCATCACGATCAACGCGACACGCCGAGGCTAGGTCACACCAGTCACACGCGTCACAGCTGAATAGCTACGGTGATTCAGTCCCTTTCCTTATGAGCCACATTAGCAGAGCGTTCTAGACGGGTGTGGCCGGAACCCATACACTCAGCACACCTAGGCCTACACGCTCGTGAATGTTTTGATTTCCCGACCAACGGTCGCAATGCGGGGAGCACAGATTGACTACGTTGCATATCCTTGGATCAGGTACTCCAACCCCCACAGCCGACCGATACGGATCGTCTTACGCTGTGCAGATAGGTGACGAGATTGTCATGTTTGACTGCGGTCCGGCGGCTACACATAAGCTCGTGAAGTCCGGGCTATGGCCGACCGACGTATCGAGCCTCTTTTTCACCCATCACCATTATGACCACGATGTCGACTACCCATGCTTTTTGTTGGCCCGTTGGGATCAGAACGTTGAGCAGCGCGCTAATCCACTGTCGGTGTATGGACCAACTCTCACGACTGAGCTAACTGAGGCGTTGATCGGCGAAAACGGAGCCTTTGCACACGATATCCGAGCCCGGATCAATGCACCACTGAGCCAGCGGGTTTTCGCAAACCGCGGAGGTACCCTCCCACGCCTTTGGCCCGCGGTGGATGCACACAATGTTGGAATCGGGTGGACCCACGAGACGGACCGTTGGCATGTATCCAATGCAGAGGCCATCCACGTGCAGCCCTACCTCGATTCGCTGGCTTGGCGAATTGAAACCGAAGAATGTAGCATCGTTTTTACGGGAGATACCGAGCCCTGCGACAGCATTCGCGAACTTGCCGAAGGTGCGGACGTTCTCATATCCATGTGCTGGGACCACCAAGATCGGATGGCGTGCGAGTGTGAAGATGAAGGGCAAATGGGCACCACCGGGGCGGGACAAATAGCCGAGGAGGCGGGTGTAAAGAACCTCGTGCTAGTACACCAAGGACCACAACTCGCACGCAACGGGAGTATGGAGCGGGCCATCGGGGACATCCGAGAAGTATACAAAGGACAGGTGTGGTTCGGCGAGGAAAATCTCAGTCTCGATTTTTAGTGGCATTCCACCGCACCACAGGAGAATAGTAAATGACCTCACTTCAGATTTTCAGATTGTGTCGGTCGCACTTTTAGTGGCGGCGGTTGCGATTTCTATTGGGTGTGGCTCTTCTGGAGGGACTTTAGGCGGCTCGGGGTAGGGCGCCGTCGAGGTAGCGGGATTGGTGGATTCGAC
>JAYTRE010000370.1:0-4018 GCA_043746395.1 Pseudonocardiales bacterium | reverse complement strand
GCGGGGACGTGGACGGCGGCCGGCGCACCACGCCCGGGCAGCTAGGCTGGACCGCGGATGCGGTCGTCGTCCGTTCTCGGGATTGGACACTCGGTGCTGGACTCGGAGCTGGGCGATCCGTCGCCGGCCGAGGCCCGAGCCGACGCGGATCCGGCGCCCTCGGTGTGCGGGGTCGTCGTCACCTACCGGCCGGACCCGATCGAGCTCGACCGCACGCTGGCAGCCGTCGCACCCCAGGTGGCGGCGCTGGTCGTTGTCGACAACGCCACGCCGGAGACGGACCTGGTGACCTTCGCCGAGGCGGCCGGTACGGCCGGCGCGGTGCTGCTGCGCCAGGCCGACAACCTCGGTCTGGCTGCCGCGCAGAACGCGGGCATCGCCTGGGCGCGGGAGCACGGCCACACCCACGTGCTGCTGCTCGACCAGGACAGCGTCCCGGGCGCGGGCATGGTCGACGCGCTGATCGGCGCGCTGCGTGAGCTGTCGGGCGCGCAGCGCGTCGCCGGCGTCGGCCCGCGCTTCCGGGACCACCGTGAAGATCGCGACGCCCCGTTCGTGCGGGTCGCCTTCCCGATGAGTCACAAGATCCGATGCGGCGCCAACGGCAAGCCGGTGCCCGTCGACTTCCTGATCAGCTCCGGCACGCTCATCCCGATGGCCGTCCTCGACGATGTCGGCGGCGTCGATGACGAGCTGTTCATCGACAACGTCGACCTCGACTGGTGCTTTCGGGTCCGGGCCCGCGGCTATCGACTGTTCGGCGTCTGCGCCGCCACCATGGAGCACCGGCTCGGCGACCACCGGCAGGCCGTGCTCGGCGGGTGTGCGACCGTCGTGACCCACGGCCCGGTCCGGCTCTACTACATCATGCGCAATCGGATCACCCTGTACCGCCGGCCGCACACGCCCCGGGTCTGGATCGCGCAGGACGTCCCGCGCGTCCTGGTCAAGTTCGTGATCTTTGGTGTGTTGGTCGGCCCCCGCGCGCGCAACATCCACTACATGCTGCGCGGTCTGCTCGACGGGATGCGGGGCCGGCTCGGCCCGTGCCCGCTGGTGACGGTGTGAGAGACGACGCCATCGTGGCGGCGGTCGCGGTCACCTATTCCCCAGGACAGTCACTGGGCACGTTCCTCGACAGCCTCGCCGAGGCGACCGTCCGGCCACTGGACATCGTCCTGGCCGACAACGGGTCCACCGACGGTTCGGTCGCATCAGCCGCGACCCGCTCGGGCGTCCGCGTCGTCGACACCGGCGGGAACCTGGGCTACGGCCGGGCCGCCAACCTCGGCGTGCACGACACCACAGCAGAGTTCGTCGTCGTCGCCAATCCCGACGTCGTCTGGGGACCGGGCTCGCTCGACGCGCTGCTTGCCGCCGCCCGACGATGGCCACGGGGCGCTGCATTCGGGCCCCTGATCCGCACCCCGCAGGGTGCTATCTATCCCTCGGCTCGAGCCCTGCCATCACTGTGGCGTGGTATCGGGCACGCCCTGTTCGGCTGGTGGTGGCCGGCCAACCCGTGGACCGCCGCGTACCGGGTCGAGCGGCAGGTGCCGGCCGAGCGCATCGCCGGTTGGCTGTCCGGCTCGTGCCTGCTGGTGCGCCGCGACGCCTTCGACGCCGTCGGCGGCTTCGATCCCGGCTACTTCATGTACTTCGAGGACCTCGATCTCGGCGACCGATTTGCCCGGGCCGGCTGGCAGAACGTGTACGTCCCGTCGGCCGTCGTCACCCACACGGGCGGGCACGCTACCTCGCGCCACGCCGCCGAGATGGCGGCCGAGCACCACCGCAGCGCGTGGCGTTACCTGTCCCGGCGGTACTCCGGCCTGCGCTGGCTGCCGGTGCGGGCGGCGCTGCGGATCGGCCTGGCGGTGCGCGCGGCGTTGGCCAAGCGGGTGTCGCGGGTCGCGGTCGGCGGCGCAGCGCAGCGTCACGAGTGAGCTGGATCGGGTCGGGTACCGCTCGGACGCGTTCGTGACACGCTTTCGACATTTCTCCCGGAGGTGGCGATGGGTTCGACGGACGCGGTGATCCTGGTCGGGGGCATCGGCGCCCGGTTGCGGCCGCTAACGCTGTCAGCGCCCAAACCGATGCTGCCCACCGCTGGCGTGCCGTTCCTGACGCACCTGATCTCCCGGATCCGCGACGCGGGGATCGAGCACGTGATCCTGAGCACGTCCTATCGGCCCGAGGTCTTCGCGTCGTACTTCGGTGACGGCGCGGCTCTCGGCGTCGAGCTGGAATACGTCGTGGAGTCCGAGCCGCTCGGTACCGGCGGCGGTATCCGCAACGTCGCGGACCGGTTGCGCGGCGATACCGTCATGATCTTCAACGGCGATGTCCTGTCGGGGCTCGACCTGCGCGCGCTGCTCGCCATGCACGACACCACCGGGGCCGACGTCAGCCTCTACCTGACCAGAGTGGCAGACCCGCGGGCCTTCGGCTGCGTGCCGACCGATGCGCGGGGTCGGGTCACCGCGTTCCTGGAGAAGGACCCGAACCCGGTCACCGACCAGATCAACGCCGGGACCTACGTCTTCGACAGGGCCGTCCTCGAAACCATTCCGGCCGGACGGCGGGTGTCGGTGGAGCGGGAGACCTTTCCCGGGTTGCTTGCGGCCGGAGCGCACCTCGCTGGCCACGTCGACACGTCGTACTGGCGCGATCTCGGCCGGCCGTCAGACTTCGTGGCCGGCTCGGCCGATCTGGTGCGCGGTCTGGCACCGTCGCCGGCGCTGCCCGGGCCGACTGGCGAGGCGCTCATCCTCGACGGGGCCCGCGTCGACGCCTCGGCCCTGCTGTCGGGCGGCACCACGGTAGGGGCAGGCTGCGTCGTCGGCGCCGGTGCAGTCGTGGAAGGTTCGGTGCTCTTTGACGGGGTAGCTGTGGGGGTAGGCAGCGTGGTCCGCCGCTCGGCGGTCGGGTTCGGTGCCCGGCTGGGTGACGGTGCGGTCATCGAAGATGCCGTGATCGGTGACCGGGCGGTGATCGGCGCCCGGGTAGAGCTGCTCGCCGGGGCCCGGGTCTGGCCCGAGGTAGTGATCGCGGACGGGGCGATCCGATTCTCCTCGGACCGGTGAGGCGATGACGGGGCGCGAGCGAGTCTGGGACGCCGGCCGCCCCGTCGACGTCGACCGCACCCTGAGCCCGCTGCGGCGCGGGCCGGGCGATCGCGCACATCGCCGCGACGCGGCCGGGACGTTCTGGTGGGCCTGCGCCACTCCGACCGGGGACGGCACGCTCGCCGTGCGGGCCGCTGCAGGGGTGGTGACGGCGCGGGCCTGGGGCCCGGGGTCGCGGTGGCTGCTGGAGGGCGTACCCCGGCTGCTCGGCGTCGACGACGACTGGTCGGCGCTCGCTCTCGACACCCATCCGCGGCTGCGTGACGTGCTGCGCCGCCGTCCCGGCGTACGGCTGCCGGCGACCGGGCTGCTGCTCGACTCGCTGGTACCGGCGGTTCTCGAACAGCGGGTGACGGGCAGCGAGGCGCATCGCGCCTGGCGGGGACTGCTGCACCGCTTCGGGAGCCCGGCGCCAGGTCCTGACCCGCGGTTGCGGGTGCCGCCGCCCGCTGCGGTGCTGCTGCAGATCCCGAGCTGGGACTGGCACCGGCTCGGCGTGGATTCGCGGCGGCAGCGGGCGATCCGGGCGGTCGCCACTGTCGCGGGACGGCTGGAGGAGTGCGTCGCGATGGCTCCTGACGCCGCCCTGGCCCGGCTGCGGTTGATCCCGGGAGTGGGGGAGTGGACGGCGGCCGAGACGGCGCAGCGGGTGCTCGCCCACCCCGACGCGGTGAGCGTCGGGGACTATCACCTCGCCGATCTCGTCACGCACTTCTTCACCGGTCGCGCCCGCGGCGACGATGCGCAGCTGCTGCGGTTGCTGACGCCCTGGGAGGGGCAGCGGCAGCGGATCGTGCGGCTCGTCGAACTGTCCGGCCTCGACAAGCCGCGCTTCGGCCCCCGCTATGCCCCGCTCGACGTGCGCGCAATCTGACGTACCGGCCCGATCA
>JAYTRE010000369.1:0-2853 GCA_043746395.1 Pseudonocardiales bacterium | reverse complement strand
GCGGCGTTGGGGACATCCTCCCGCGTCTGCGCCATCACGCCAGCCGGGGCATCGGCGCGGGCCGCGCCCGCGGCCGGGTCGTCGTCGATAATTTCGCCGGTGGTGACGTTGACCGCCGGCGGCGCCGGGCCCGGCGCCCGCAGCGCCGTGACGATTGCGCCCGCGGTGTGCCGGCCGATCCCGGGCACCGCGACTAGCTCCTCGACGCTGGCCGCGCGAAGCCGCTTCAGCGAGCCGAAGTGCGTCAGCAACGCCTTGCGCCGCGCCTGCCCCAGGCCGGCGATCCCGTCCAGGGCCGAGCTGGTCATGGACCGCGAGCGCATCTGTCGGTGGTAGGTGATCGCGAAGCGGTGCGCCTCGTCGCGCACCCGTTGCAGCAGGTACAGGCCCTCCGAGGCCCGCGGCAGGATCACCGGATACGCCTCGCCGGGCAGCCACACCTCCTCCAGTCGCTTGGCGAGCCCGACCAGCGCGACGTCGTCGATCCCAAGCTCGACGAACACGGCGTGCGCCGCGGCGACCTGGGGCGCGCCCCCATCGACGACGAGCAGGTTCGGTGCGTAGGAGAACCGGCGCGGCCGTCCCGTCGCCGGATCGATTCCCGGCCGTCCCGTCGCCGGCATTGGTGCTATCCCCGGCCGTCCTGCCCCCGGCACCGGTTCGGAGTCGGCGGTGGGCGGTGGGCCGTCGCTGTCATCCACGATCCCTGCGGGCCCCGCTTCGACCTGCTCGTCGAGGTAGCGGGCAAAGCGCCGGCGCACTACCTCGGCGATCCAGTCGGTGTCGCCGGTGCCTTGTCGCATCGCGAAGCGGCGGTACTCGCTCTTGCGGGCCAGCCCGTCCTCGAACACCACCATGCTGGCGACGACGTTGGTGCCCTGCACGTGGCTGATGTCGAAGCACTCGATGCGCAACGGGGCGCTGGGCAGACCCAGCGCGTCCTGCAGCTCGCCGAGCGCCCGCGATCGGGCCGTGAGGTCGGTGGCCCGTTTCAGCTTGTGCTGGGTGAGCGCCTGCGCGGCGTTGCGGGCGACGGTCTCGAACAGCGCCCGCTTGTCGCCGCGCTGCGGCACCCGCAGCTGTACCCGGGAGCCGCGGCGCGCGCTGAGCCATTCGACCAGCGCATCGGCGTCGTCGGGCAGGACCGGGACCAGGACCTCCCGCGGAATGCCCGTGCTGTCGGTCACCTCGAGGTCATCGCCGTAGAACTGCGTCACGAACTGCTCGACAAGCTCGCCCGCACCGGTCTCGTCGAGCTTGTCGACCACCCACCCGCGCTGGCCACGGACCCGGCCGCCGCGGACGTGAAACACCTGGACGGCGGCTTCGAGATCGTCCTCGGCGAAGGCGACCACGTCGGCGTCGGTGCCGTCGCCGAACACGACCGCCTGCTTCTCCATCGCCCGGCGCAGTGCCTCGAGGTCGTCACGCAGCCGGGCCGCCAGCTCGAACTGCAGCTCGCGGCTGGCCTCGGTCATCCGGCGGTCGAGGCGCTTGATCATCAGGTCAGTCTTGCCGGCCATGAAGTCGCAGAAGTCCTCGACGATCTCGCGATGCTCGTCGGCGCTGACGCGCCCGACGCACGGCGCGCTGCACTTGCCGAGGTAGCCGAGCAGGCAGGGCCGGCCGATCTGCCCCGCGCGCTTGAACACCCCCGCCGAGCAGGTACGGGCCGGAAAGACCCGCAGCAGCAGATCGAGGGTCTCGCGGATCGCCCAAGCGTGCGAGTACGGGCCGAAGTACCGCACGCCGCGCCGCTTGGGCCCGCGCATCACCTGCAGCCGCGGGAACTGTTCGCCGAGGGTGACGGCCAGCGACGGGAAGGACTTGTCGTCGCGATAGCGGACGTTGAACCGGGGATCAAACTCCTTGATCCAGGTGTATTCGAGCTGCAGCGCCTCGACCTCGGTGTGCACGGTGGTCCACTCGACGGCAGCGGCCGTGGTGACCATCTGGCGGGTGCGGGGGTGCAGCGCGGCGACGTCGGCGAAGTAGGAGTTGAGCCGCTGGCGCAGGCTTTTGGCCTTGCCGACGTAGATCACCCGACCGCGCTCGTCGCGGAACTTGTACACCCCGGGTTCCAGCGGAATGGTGCCCGGCGCGGGCCGGTAGGTGGACGGGTCGGGCACGCAATCGAGCCTAGTCAGCGCCGCCGACACTCGATTGCGCAACGTCGGGCCGCGCTGCGGGGCCGAACGTTGCACGATCGGGGGCGACACAGTAGGCGTCGATCTCGGCGAGCAGGGCGCGCTGGCCCTGCTCGCCGAGGAAGGATTGGCGCACCCCCGCGCGCGCCAGCTCGGCGACGCCCGTCGCATCGAGGTCGAGCAGCGCCGCGGCGACGGCGTATTCGGCGTTGAGGGTGGTCGAGAACATCGGCGGGTCGTCGGAATTGATGCTCACCGGCACGCCGGCCGCGACGAGTACCGGCAATGGGTGTTCGGCCAGCGACGCCACGGCACGGGTGCACACGTTGGACGTGGGGCATACCTCCAGGGCGATGCCGTGGTCGCGCAGGTGGGCGAGCAGCCGCTCGTCGCGCGCGGCGGCGATGCCGTGCCCGATGCGCTCGGCGCCCAGGTGAGTGAGGGCGTCCCAGATCGACTCGGGCCCGCTCGACTCGCCCGCGTGCGGCACGCTGTGCAGTCCGGCGGCGCGCGCGGCGGCGAAGTGCGGGGCGAACTGAGCTCGCGGCACGCCGAGCTCGGGGCCGCCGAGCCCGAAGCTCACCAGCCCGTCGGGGCGGTGATTCAAGGCGACGTCGAGGGTGATGTCGGCGGCCTCGAGGCCGGCCTCGCCGGGGATGTCGAAGCACCAGGCGAGCTGGATGCCGTGATCGGCGGCGGCACGGCG
>JAYTRE010000368.1:0-1697 GCA_043746395.1 Pseudonocardiales bacterium | reverse complement strand
AGCTGGGCTCTGGCCCGCGCCTCATGCGGCTTGCCACCGAAGCGCGGGTGCGCGCCGCGGTAGGTGAGCTCGCGCAGGTAGGTCATCTCGGTGTGCCCTTCGGGCACCGGGAAGGGCGGCAGCTCGGGGGCGATGAGCTGGAGCGGGAAAGCGAGCTCCTGGCCCAGCCGGGCGGCGTTGTCGACGGCGCCCGGCCAGCGGGCGAAGCGCTGGGCCATCTCGGCGCCGTCGCGCAGGTGCTGCCCGCCCCAGGACGGCAGCCAGCCGTCGAGCTCGTCCAGGCTGCTGCGGGCGCGGACGGCGGCCAGCGCCGTGGCGAGGGGTCGCCGCGGCGGCCCGTGGTAGTGCGCGGCGGTGGTGGCCACGATCGGCAGCTGCTGTTCGCCGGCCAGCAGGGCCAGCGCGTCGTAGCGTTCGTCGGCGAGCGGATCGAGCTCGTAGGTCAGCTCGACAGCGACGTTGTCGCGCCCGAAGCGGGCGACGAGCTCGGCCAGGGCACGGCGGGCCGGGTCGAGGGCAAAGCTGCCGCGACCGCCGGCCTCGAGGGCCTGGCGCAGCTGCCCCTTGCGGCAACCGGTGAGCACCAGCCAGTGATCGCCGGCCAGCTCGCCCAGTTCCTCCAGGTCGTAGCGGGGTCGCCCCTTTGCGCTGCCGCGGAGCTGGGCGGTGCCGATGCCGCGCGACAGGGCGGCGTAGCCGGTCGGGTCGCGGGCCAGGACGAGCAGGTGCTGGCCCGGCGGATCGGGGCTGCCGACGCGGGCGGCGCGCTGCCGAGCGGCCCGGGTGCTCGCGGGCGGCACGTCGAGGCAGAGTTCGGCACCGAAGGCAGTGGGCAGCCCGTGTGCCTCGGCCGCCTCGGCGAAGCGGACGATGCCGTACATGCCGTCGTGGTCGGTGAGGGTCAGGGCGCTCAGCCCGAGGCGCACCGCCTCCTCGACGAGTTCCTCCGGTGAGCTGGCACCGTCGAGGAAGCTGAACCAGGAGTGGGCGTGCAGCTCGGCGAAGTCGGTGCCGGCGCGGGCGCGGGCCACCGGGCGGGGTTGGTAGGCGGGCCGTTTGCGGGACCAGGCGGGGGAGTCGCCGCCATCGCCGAGCGCGGCGGGAGAGTCGCCGCCGTCGCCGCCCGGCGCCGTAGCTGGCCCGGGGCGCCCGGAGAGACGGCGCTCGAGTTCGCGCCACGGGATCGGGGGATTCTGCCAGCCCATCTGCCCAGTCTAGAACACGCGTTCGATTGAGAAGAACTCAAGTGCGTCAAGATTTCTGTCGTCCCCTATCGCTCATCTTTCGAACCTGTGCCTCGATGGCGGCATTGAGGCAAGATCGGTTCTGTGACCTTCGACCGGCTTCACCATATGCAGTTGGCAATGCCTCGGGATGCGGAGCAGGATGCCCGAGGCTTTTTCGTCGGCGTGCTCGGAATGATTGAGATCGATAAGCCGCCTGCCCTCGCGGCCCGCGGTGGCGCGTGGTTTCGCGCCGGCGCCGTCGAACTGCATCTCGGAGTCGAAGACGATTTCCGAGCGGCCCGCAAAGGTCATCCCGGCATCCTGGTCACCGATCTCGACGACGTAGTGCATCGATTGGTCGAAGCAGGCCAAGACGTCAGCTGGGACACAGACTTCACCGGCTTCCGGCGCGTTTACGCGCGCGATCCATTCGGCAACCGGCTGGAATTCCTCGAGCCTGCGTCGCCGTAG
>JAYTRE010000367.1:0-11958 GCA_043746395.1 Pseudonocardiales bacterium | reverse complement strand
GGGTTCCGCTGGCCAATACGGCAGTGGCGGCCAGCGACGGCGGAGTCGGCGCCTCGCTCAAGTCCCCAGCTCGGAGGTCGGGTGATTCAGGTGGTGCATGCGCCGTCTAACGGGTGGGACGGGTGTATATCGTGGCTCATGGATGGCGAAGCATCGGTATCAAGATCGCTTGCGTCCACGCCCCTGCACGCGGCACGACACCCCAGGAGCCACAATTGCGGGCAGTTCTAGACGGTGTCGGTACAGCGCTCCTGCTCACCCCGGCGGGCGAGCACGGCAGGATCCGCACAGTTGCGCACGTATACGACCGAACCGCCGACGGCCAGCGGCGCGAGCAGGGTGTCCAGCCAGTCCTCGGGTCCGCCCCAGTCCCGCGTCGTCAGCACCCGTGCGCCCGCAGCCAGGCCGAACCGGGCCGCCCGCTCGCGCGCCTCGGCCACTGCTGCCGCGCGGGTGAGGGCGCCCCAGAACGGGTCCGCCCCGCTCGCCGCCAGCGTCACACTGCCCCAGGTGTCGGCCTGCGGCCGGATCGCGGTCACGTAGTCCAGCGCACCCTGCGGCGCGTCGGTCCCGAACCCCGCTGCGGCGCGCTCCGGGCCGATGGCGAACACCTCCGGCACGCCGGCCGCGGCCGACATCGTGTCGGGGGCGACGAAGGCCACGTCCGCGGCCGGATCGGCCGGGCTCAGCGTCAGCCCGGCGGTGAGGCAGCCGAGCAGCGCCGGGATCGAGATCCAGTGTGCGGGCAGCGCGAGCACAGCGGTGTCGCCGACACCGAGCCCGAGCTCGGTGGCGAGTAGGTGATGGGTCTTGGCAACCCAGTTGCCCAGCGATTTGACCGAGAGCTCGGTGCGCTCCCCGGTGGCTTCGTCGTAGTAGGTGACGAACGGGCGCGACGGCGCAGCAGCGAGCAGATCGCTAAATAGCTGTTCGGGGGTCATGTCGAGGTTTAGTTGATGCAGCCCGCGTCGATCGGCTTGGGCTTGGGGGCGGCGACCGCCGGGGGTGCCGTCGTGGCCGGTGCCGTCGTGGCCTTCGGCGCCGGGGTGCCGGTCGCCGGCGCAATGACTTTCGCGGTCAGGCCGTCAGCTCCCAGCAGGAGCGTGACGTGCGGGACCGAGTTCACCAGCTGGTAGCTGGCGCCGGGCACGTAGGCGGCCAGGGTCTTGGCCTGGGCCTCCATGCCGGGCGCGTACTCGATGACCGTCGACGTCGATGCAGTCGTGCTCGTCGTGACCGTGCCCACGGCGAAACCGTCCTGGCGGAGGATGTCGGCGTTCTGCGTCGCCGCGCCGTTCACGGTTCCGGCGTTGCGCACGTCGACGGTGACCGACGCGGGACTGACGGTCTTCGCCTTGCTCAGCGCGGTGTTGTTGCTGCCGATGAGCGCCGCGATGAACTGCTTGACCTCGGTCGGATTCACCACGACGACGCTGCCGGCCGGGGTGTTGTTGTTGTAGCCGTCGGTGGGGATCGTCTTGCCGACGATGTTGTCGGCGGTGAGGTTGCTCAGCTGCCGGGCGAGGGTGCTCAGCGACAGGCCCTGGTCGACGTAGACGGACTTGTCGACGGCCGCGACGAGGTTGCTGAGCTTGGCCGGGTTGAGCAGGGTTCCGGCGGAGGCGATCGCCCGGAACGCGGCGGTAAGGAAGTAGCGCTGCCGCATCACCCGGTCGAAGTCACCATTGCCGTCGGGATAGGAGTAGCGCTGGCGCACGAACAGCAGGGCCTGCTTGCCCTGGAGCAGGTGCACGCCCTTGCTGATGATGAAGCCCGAGGTCGGGTCGTTGACGTTGGCGCACAGGTTGACGGGCACGCCGCCGATCGCGTTGCTGATTCGGTAGAAGCCGATCAGGTCGACCTCGACGAAGTGGTCGATGGTGACGCCGGTGAGGTTGAAGATCGTCTTGATGAGCAAGTTGGCGCCCGCCGCGCGCTGGGCGTCGAGGCTGCCGCTGGTCGCGGTGTAGGCGTCGGCATAGGCGGCGTTGAGCTTGTTCATGCCGTAGCCCGGGATGTTGACGTAGGAGTCGCGCGGCAGGGAGATCAGGGTGGCCTTGGCGCCGTTCGCGGGGATGTGGACGATCATCATCGTGTCGGTGGCGAGGCTGCCGCCGTCCGGCCCGGTGCCGAGCGCCCTCAGCTCGGCCGGCGTCGTGTCGCTGCGGTCGTCGTTGCCGACGATGAGGATGTTCTGGTCCTGGCCGTCGATGTCGTGGTGGCCGGGAGCCGTCGCGCCCACCGCGACGTTGAGCCGCTTGAGGTTGCCGTTGAGTTGGCGGTAGTTCCACCAGCCGTAGGCGAAGCCGGCCAGGAGCACGATCGACAACGTGGCACTGACAATCCGCCCGCCGATCCGGGCCAGCCGCCGACCGTTCGGGCCGTGGCTGGTGCGGTGTCGCCCGCGCGGGTCGAGCTCGGGCGGCAGGGGCGACAACCCGTGGCGCGCCGGCGGTGCGTCGGCGGGTGGGCGTGGGGGCACTGAGTGAGGTTACCGGCGCTAGCTGTGTGGCTGGGTCGGGGCTCAGCGAGATTGTCACCCGCGCCGCCCTCAGTTGATGCAGCCGAGGCCGACCGGGGGAGCCGCCGGGCGCGCGGCGGGGGCCTTCGGCGCGCTCGCGCGCACCGTGGCGGGAGCAGCGCCGCTCGCTGTTTTCGGTGTGCTCGGTGTTTCCGGCGTGCTCGATGTCGCCAGGCCGTTCACCTGCACGCCGTTGTTGCCGAGAATTAGCGTGACCCGAGGCACGCTCGAGGTGACGACGAGGGCGGCCCCCTTCACTGCTGCCGCCACGGCTTTGGCTTGAGCCTCCATGCCGAGCGGGTACTCGACCGCGGTGGAGGCGGTGGAGGCGGTGGAGTCGATTATGTTGATCCGGAAATGCAGCGTCCGCAGCTGCGCGGCGTTGCGCGCGGCCAAGCGGGCCGTGCCGGTGCCGTTGAGCACGTCGACCGTCACCAGGGCCGGGTTTGCCGGGGTGGCCGCGGCGAGGCGCGGGTCGGCGGGTTGGCCGCGCAGGGTGCGAATGAAGCCGGGAATCGCCGCGGTGTCGACCTGAACGATCGAGGTCTGGATGCCGTCGGGAGAGATCGTCTGCGCGCCGTTGTTCGGCAGGGTGGCGAAGGTGATGTCGCCGGTGGACATCGCCTCGAACTGGCGGCCGAGGGAAAGCAGGTTCAGGGTCGGGTCGATGAGCAGCGACGAGCCGACAGCGCTGAGCAGCCCGTGCAGTTTGAACGGGTTCAGCAGTACACCGGCGGATTCGACCTTGTGGAAGGCGGAGGCGAGAAAGTACTGCTGGCGCTTGATGCGGTCCAGGTCACCGCGCGGCAAGCCGTGTCGTTGCCGGACGAAGGCCAACGCCTGCTTGCCCTTGATCACCGACACGCCCTTCGGCAGGTTGATGCCCGAGTAGCCCTTGCCGAAGGCGTCGGAGTCGGTGTTCGGGTTCTGTGCGGCATTGAGGCAGACCGTGACGCCGCCGATCGCCTCGCTGATGCGGTAGAAGCCGAGCAGGTTGACCTGCATGTAGTGGTCGATGTGCAACCCGGTCAGCGCCGAGATCGTCTTGATGGTGAGGATGAGGCCGGCGCTCTCGGCCGCGGTCTCACTCTGGCCCGCATTCTTGGCCGCGTTGTACCCGTCCGGGTATGCGGCGTTGATCTTGCCGTTGCCATGGCCGGGGATGCTCACCCAGGAGTCCCGCGGGAACGAGATCAACGTCGCCTTTCCGCCGCCGGCCGGGACGTGCAGCACGATCATCGTGTCGGCGTTGATGCTGCCGCCGTCATTGCCGGTGCTCAGGGCGCGCAGTTCGGCCGGCGACGCGCCCGCGCGGCTGTCGTTGCCGACCAGCAGGATGTTCTGGTCGGCCCCGTCGAGGTCCTGCTGCCCGGCGGCGAGCGCAGGGACGGCCGCGCCGCGCGGGATGCTGCCGGTGAAGTCCTGGTAGGCCACCCAGGTGAGTCCGCTGGCGAGCAGGATCACGAAAGACACCGCCGCGACCGCGGCACGGGCTCCCCGGCGCACCCCAGGCGAAAACTCACGACGCGGGGGGTGCGTGCCGTACGCCCCGCCCGGATCCTCGGCCATAGTCTTTTCAGGCTAGCTGCCGGCCGGGCGAACTCGACTGAGCCCGACCCGGCGCGCCGCCTCTGGGATACTGGCCCAACACAGTTCCCACTTTTGAAGGGTCAGCGCCCGATGCGCGTTCTCGTCACCGGTGGCGCCGGTTTCATCGGCGCGAATTTTGTCCACCACACGATCGCGAGCCGACCCGAGGTTCGAATCACCGTGCTGGACAAGCTGACCTACGCTGCCAACACCGACAGCCTCGCGCCCGTCCGCGACCGCATCGAGCTGGTCGAGGGCGACATCGCCGATCCCGCAGTGGTCGACGACCTGGTGGCCGATGCCGATCTGGTGGTGCACTTCGCGGCAGAGTCGCACAACGACAACTCGCTGCGGGATCCTTCGCCGTTCGTGCAGACCAACCTGGTGGGGACGTTCACCATCCTCGAGGCGGTGCGCCGGCATGGCGTTCGGCTGCATCACATCTCGACCGACGAGGTCTACGGAGACCTTGAGTTGGATGACCCGGCCAAGTTCACCGCGAGCACCCCGTACAACCCGTCCAGCCCGTACAGCTCGACGAAGGCGGGCTCCGACCTGCTGGTGCGGGCGTGGGTGCGCTCCTTCGGCGTCGCTGCCACCCTGTCGAACTGCTCCAACAACTACGGGCCGTACCAGCACATCGAGAAGTTCATCCCCCGCCAGATCACCAACGTGCTCAGCGGCAGCCGTCCCAAGCTCTACGGCGCGGGAGCCAACGTGCGGGACTGGATCCACGTCGACGATCACAACGCCGCGGTCTGGACAGTCATCGACCGCGGTCGGGCCGGGGAGACCTACCTGATCGGTGCGGACGGCGAGCAGAGCAACCGCGACGTCCTCGAGTTGATCCTGGAGCTGATGGACCGCCCGCGCGACTGGTACGACCAGGTCAACGATCGCGCCGGCCATGATCTGCGCTACGCGATTGACGCCACCGCGCTGCGCGAGGAACTCGGGTGGCGCCCGGCCTACACCGACCTGCGGGCCGGGCTCGTCCAAACGATCGCCTGGTACGCGGAGAACCGTGCGTGGTGGTCGTCGGCCAAGGCCGGCGTCGAAGCCCGCTACGCAGAGGTGGGTCAGTGAGGACGCCACGCACTCGCGCACTGCGCGCGGTGGCGCGGGGAGCTCTCGCGTGACCCGGTGGCTGGTGACCGGCGCTCGGGGCCAGCTCGGCACGGAGCTGCAGGCCGTGCTGGCCGGTGAGCAGGTGCGAGCCGTCGGGCGGCCCGAACTCGACGTCACCGACGCGACCGCGCTGCAGGCAGCGGTGGAGGAATACCGGCCCGAGGTCATCGTCAACGCGGCGGCGTACACCGCCGTCGATGCGGCCGAGAGCAACGAGCAGCTGGCCTATCGCAGCAACGCCAGCGCGCCGGCGATCCTCGCGTCCGCCGCCGGTCGAGTCGGGGCGCGCCTCATTCACGTGTCCACCGACTACGTCTTTGCTGGCAACGGCGAGCGTCCCTACGAGCCGTCCGATGAGCCCGATCCGCGGTCGGCGTACGGGCGCACCAAGCTCGCGGGTGAACTCGCCGTGCGCGAGCTGCTGCCTGCGGCTTCCTATGTCGTGCGCACGGCTTGGGTGTACGGCGCGGGCGGTGCGAATTTCGTCAAGACCATGGCTCGACTCGAGCGTGAGCGCGAGACGGTAAGCGTGGTCGATGACCAGCGCGGCTCGCCCACCTGGGCTGCCGACCTGGCCCGGGCGCTGGTGGAGCTCGCCCGCTCGTCGGCGCCTGCCGGCGTCTACCACTGCACCAACAGCGGTGACACGACCTGGTGCGGCTTCGCTCGGGCGATCTTCGAGGAGCTCGGTGCCGACCCGGACCGGGTGCTGCCCGCGACCACCGACGCCTTCCCGCGCCCCGCGCCGCGGCCGGCGTACTCGGTGCTGTCGTCTCGGGCGTGGACGGCGGCGGGGCTGACGCCCCTGCCGGGATGGCGCGATGCGCTCGCGCGCGCCTTTGCCGAATCCGGCGCAGCGCTGCGGGCGAGCTGAGCCGTGGCCCGCATCGCGGTCATCACGCCCGACGTGCTCGGTGCGACGATGGCCGGGCCGGCCATCCGTGCCGTCAACATCGCCGAGCAGCTGGGCCGCGATCACGACGTGACCCTGATTTCCACCGTGCAGTGCAGCATCGCCCGGCCGGGCTTGACCTGCGTCGCCGCAGTAGGGTCGCGGGCACTCCGGGCGGCGGTCGGCGACGCCGAGGTGGTCGTGCTGCAGGGGTACGTGACCTATGCGGCGCCGTGGTTGATCGCGTCCAACATGGTGCTGGTCGTTGATCTCTACGACCCGCTACACCTGGAACAGCTGGAACAGCTCGCTGACTACCCAGCCGGCGAGGCCCAGGCCATGCTCGATCTCACGGTGCGGGTGTTGAACGAGCAACTGCTGCGCGGGGACTTCTTCCTGTGCGCCAACGAGGAGCAACGCCACCTCTGGCTCGGGCACCTCGGCGCGCTGGGCCGGATCAACCTGCACACCTACGCGCACGACAACACCCTGCGCTCGCTCATCGACGTGGTGCCCTTCGGGCTCGGCGAACAGCCGCCCCGGCGCACCGGGCCAGGCATCAGGGACTCGATCGCGGGCATCGGCAGTCAGGACAAGGTGATCCTCTGGGCGGGCGGGGTCTACAACTGGTTCGATGCGCCCGCACTGGTCCGGGCCCTCGATCAACTGAAAGACGTCCACCCCGACGTACGGCTGTTCTTCCTCGGCATGAAGCACCCCAACCCCGACGTGCCACAGATGGAGATGGCGTACCGCACCAGAGCACTGGCCGATGATCTCGGGTTGACCGGACGTCACGTCTTCTTCAACGACGGCTGGGTTGCCTACGACGACCGGCAGAACTATCTGCTCGACGCGGACGTCGGCGTGAGCACGCACTTCGACCACCTGGAGACGACGTTCTCGTTCCGGACGAGGATCCTCGACTATCTCTGGGCCGGGTTGCCCGTTGTCTGCACCGGCGGCGACAGCTTCGGGGCACTGGTGGCCGCGGAGGGTTTGGGCGCCACGATCGACGAGGGCGACGTTGAGGCGCTCGCACGGGCGCTTGCCACCGTGCTCTACGACCAGGCGGCGACCCGCAGGGCGCGCGAGGCCGTGGCGCGGGTGCGCGAGCAGTTCACCTGGCCGCTCGTGCTCGCTCCGCTGCTGCGGTTCTGCGCCGCACCGCGGCGCGCGGCGGACGCCGACCTCGACCGCGCCCGGATCACCCGGCGCCCGGTCATGCCGGCAAATCGGGCGCTACGCCTGATCGTGCGCGCCGCCATCCTGGTCCGGAGAGGCGGGCCCTCGGCACTCGCCCAGCGCGCAACCGCCAGGGTGCGCCGCATGGGCGCGGGCCCGGGAAATGACACGAACTGATCCGCCCTCGGGTGCGGCGGGGATCTCTATAGTTTGCAACGCCGTGGCCTGCGGCCGTTCGTTCCGGACCGAGGAGGATCGCGATGTCACTGGCGCAACAGCCGGGCGACGGGCCAGCTGAGTTGGTCGACACGGGCGAGCGCATGGTCCCGGAGTTCCACAAAGGGGAGTTGATCTACGCTGAGCATGTCACGCGCTATCGCAGCGCGCTCGCCGTCGTTGCCGATCTGACGGTCCTCGATATCGCGTGCGGTTCCGGATATGGCAGCCAGATCCTCTCCTCCACGGCCAAGCACGTCTATGGCGTCGACACCGACGCGGCGGCAGTGGCGTACGCCGCGGAGCACTTCGCAGCGACGAACATCGAGTTCCTGGTTGGAGACGCTGTGGCGATTCCGCTTCCCGATGCCAGCGTCGATGTCGTGGTGACATTTGAGACCATTGAACACATCAAGGATTACCGAACGTTTCTCGCGGAGATCAAGAGGGTCCTCAAGCCAGACGGCATCGCCTTGGTCTCTACCCCGAATGATCTGGAGTTCACCGAGGGCAACCATTTCCACCTGCACGAGTTCGAGTACGACGAACTCATCGCGCTGCTGGCCGAAGAATTCGCCCACATCGAGTCGATGTTCCAGGCAACCTGGAAATACGTCGCCGTCGGCTCGGAGGCGAGCTTCGCGACGGAGGGTCCGCTCGACGTACCGGTGGCCAACCTCGCGCCGATCAGCAGGGACAGATACCTGTATTTCTACTTACTCTGTGCGAACGCGCCGGTTCATCGCCGCATCGAGCCGACCGCCGCGCTCGGTGCCCACTACAGCGACAGGGCACTGATCACGCATGACCAGTCGCTCCGGGACACCATCGAGCAGCTCTCGGCGAGTATCGAGCAGTTGCGGGCCCGGGCGTCCGAACTGGAGCGGGACTGTGCCTTCGCGGAGGGCGAGCGGGACAAGGCGCGGCAGGACACCGCCGCGGTCCTGAACACCAAGGTGATGCGGTACTCGCGCACCGTCCGCAGCGCTTACGCCCGCGTCCGGCGTGCCGGGCAGGCCCGGGGTGCACGATAGGATCCGACATATGACTCGGAGCTACCGGCTAGCTGTAGCCGGGAGAGCGGCGAACTGGTGGCCAGCCCCGCTCGCCGAACTCGCCTCCTCCAGAGAACTCCTGGCGAACCTCACGCTGCGTGAGATTCGCGGTAAGTACAAGCGCACGATGCTCGGCCAGTTGTGGTCACTATTGAATCCGGTGGCCCAGATGCTCACCTACTCCGCCGTGTTCTCGATCCTGCTCCGCAGCACGCCGCCGCCCGGTTCCCCGTCCCACCTCGACGTCTTCGCGCTGTGGTTGACCTGTGCCCTGCTGCCGTGGCTGTTCTTCAGCAACGTGCTCAACGTGGGTATGACCTCGGTGATCTCCAACTCGAACCTGATTCAAAAGGTCTACTTCCCGCGGGTGGCACTCGTGATCTCGAGCATGCTTGCCCTGCTGTTCACGTTCTCCATCGAGATGTCGGTGCTGGTCGTCGCGCTGCTGCTGTTCGGCGGCAGTCCGCTGTTATACCTACCAGTCACGATCTTCTTCATGCTGCTTCTCGCGCTGTTCGGGCTCGGGTTCGCGCTGATGCTTGCGGTCGCCAACGTCTACTTTCGCGACACCCAGCATTTCGTCCCTATCGTGCTTCAGGTCCTCTTCTATGCGGCGCCGATCATCTATCCGATCCAGGTGCTGGCGACGTCCGGGCACGGCAGACTCATTCCGTACTACCGCCTCAACCCCATCGAGCGATTCACCGAGGTCTTCCGCAACACCCTCTACGACGGGCGGATGCCCACCCTGGCTAACACTCTCTACGTGTCCGCGTGGGCGCTGATCACCCTGGTAGTGGGCTACCTGGTGTTTCTGCGCTACGAGGGCCGCCTGGCCGAGGAGCTGTGACGATGACAGATCCGGCCATCGTGGTAGAGCGGGTATCGAAAGGCTTTCGCCTCTACCACGAGCGCAACCAATCGTTGAAAGCAGCTTTGCTGCGTGGCCGGCGCGCGCGGTTCGAGGAGTTCTGGGCGTTGAAAGACGTCTCCTTCGAGGTTCCCCGGGGTTCCACGTTCGGTCTGATCGGTGAGAACGGTTCGGGCAAGTCGACCTTGCTCAAGTGCATTGCCAAGATCCTTCGCCCGGACTCCGGACGGATCGCGTCGCATGGCTCCCTGGCAGCCTTGCTCGAACTGGGTTCAGGATTTCATCCTGAACTGTCCGGGCGCGAAAACATCTACTTGAACGCGTCGATTCTTGGGATGCGCAAGTCCGAGATCGAGAGCAAGTACCGCGCTATCGTCGACTTCTCCGGCATCGGCGGGTTCATCGATCAGCCGGTGAAGAACTATTCCTCCGGAATGTACGTCCGGCTGGGCTTTTCGATCGCCATCAACGTCGATCCCGATATCCTGCTGGTGGACGAGGTGCTCGCTGTCGGCGACGCAAACTTCCAGGACAAGTGCATGGAAAAGTTCGCCCAGTTCCGCCGGGCGGGCAAGACCGTGGTGATCGTGAGTCACGCGATGGGCTCGCTTCGCACGCTGTGCGACAGTGCCGCGTGGCTCACCCACGGCGAGCTCACCTCGGTCGGCAACGCCTCCGACGTCGTGGACACCTACGTCGACACCGGCCATGTCGAGAGGGAGACCTTGGACTCCGGCGCGTCGCGGTGGGGAAGCGGCGAGGTTCGGCTCGTCGCGGTCGAACTCCTCGCCGCCGATGGATTGCCCACCCGCCACGTGCACACCGGCGACGAGGTCACCTTGCGCATCCACTACCGGGCGCAGGAACCCATCGAGAAACCTGTCTTCGGGTTTTCGGTGGAGAATCTCGAGGGCGTGTACGTGTGGGCCTCCAACGCCTTGGACGGTGACTTCATCCCGGACGAGATCAAGGGATCCGGCAGCCTGGATCTGCGGATCCCCAAGCTCATGCTCCAGCCCGGCACGTTCGACCTGATCGCCGGGGTCGTCGACCGAACCCTGACGCACACCTACGACTTCGTGCGGGACTGCCTGCGATTCGACGTGGATTTCGGCCATCCGCGAGAATCCGGGGGGATCCTTGCGCTGGGCGGAACCTGGGAGAACCTCGTGGACGACGATGCCTACCACGGAGCGCCCAACTCCGGCGAGCTCGGGGTCGGTAGCTCATGAGTGGTCACACCAGCTCACCTGAGGCCGGGCTCGTCTCGGTCGTTGTCGTGAACTACCGCGGACCCGAGGACACGCTCACCTGCCTGCAACAGGTGAGCAAACTCGACTTCCCCGCCGCGCGGCTCGAGCTGATCTGCGTGGACAACGCGTCCGGTGACGACAGCGTCCCCCGCATCCGGGCCGGCATGCCTCCAGGAGTCATCTTGGTCGAGTCCCCGCGCAACTCGGGGTTCACCGGCGGCTGCAACCTCGGCGTGGAGCACGCGACAGGTGAGTACCTCGCCTTCATCAACAACGACGCGCGCCCTGATCCAGCCTGGCTGACCGAAGCCGTCGCGGTGCTCGAGCAAGACTGCACGATCGCCTGTGTCGCGAGCAAGGTCCTGGACTGGGACGGCAACAACGTCGACTTCGTCGACGCGGCGCTGACCTGGTACGGCATGGGCTACAAGCCCGGTGCTGGTTCGCCCTACGACGGTTCGCACAACTCCGCGGTGGATGTGTTGTTTCCGACCGGATCGGCCATGATCATTCGCGCCGACGCGTTCCGCGCGCTCGGCGGTTTCGACGAGCGATTCTTCATGTTCTACGAGGACGTCGACCTGGGCTGGCGGCTCAACCTGCTCGGCAAGCGGGTGCGCTACGTGCCGAGCTCCCTGGTCTTTCACAAGCACCACGCGTCCATGAAGAACTTCGGGGCCTACAGCGAGTGGTTCCTGCTCGAGCGCAACGCCCTCATGTGCCTGTACAAGAACCTTTCCGAGGAGGCACTAGGCCGACTGCTGGCACCGGCGCTGGCCTTGTCGGTGCGGCGCTCACTGGCGATCGGGGAGGCCGACACGGCACTTCTCGACCTCGAACGCGGGCTCGGCGGCGACACCGCGGAGATGACGACAGTCAGCAAGCGCAGCCTCGCCGGTTCGTACGCGATCGACTCCTTCGTCGACCACCTGCCGTCGCTTAGCAGCACTCGAGCGCAGATCCAACGCGCGCGGGTGCGTTCCGACCGGGAGATCGCGCCGCTGCTTCGGGAAGCCATCGAACCGGCGATCCCGAACGCTCGCTACCTCGCCGGGCACCAGTCGCTGCTCGACGCGTTCGAGATCGAGGACTGGTTCACCGCTCGCACCCGGATCGTGGTGATTACCGGGGATCCGCTGGCGGCGAAGATGGCCGGGCCCGCGATCCGTGCCTTCCACATCGCCGAGGCGCTGTCGGGCGAGCACGAGGTGCGACTCGTCTCGACGTCCACCTGTTCCATCGAGGAC
>JAYTRE010000366.1:0-3659 GCA_043746395.1 Pseudonocardiales bacterium | reverse complement strand
GACTCGACGACCGAGACCTACGTCGCGGCCCGGGTCTGGGTCGATAACGAGCGGTGGCGGGGGGTGCCGTTCCTGCTGCGCACCGGCAAGCGGCTGGCTCGCGGCGAGCAGCACGTCAGCTTGCTGTTGCGCGAACCGGACGGGCCGCTCGCGGGATTGCCCAAGCCGAGCAACGCGCTCACGTTCTCGCTCAAGGGCAGCGGCGAGATCGACCTGCGTCTGGTCGCCAAGCACCCCGGCCCCGGGCTCGTCCTCGAGTCCGCGCAGGCCACGATCGCCCTGTCGACGCTGCGGGCTGCCGCGCCGTTGCCGCCCTACGTGCGCCTGCTGCACGACGTGCTGCTCGGTGACCGGTCGCTGTTCACCCGTCCCGACGGGTTGGCATCTGTGTGGGAGGTGGCCCAGCCGCTGTTGTTGGCCAAGCCGGCGCCGCTGCCCTATCGGCAGGGGAGTTGGGGGCCGGCGGCGGCCGCCGCGCTCGCGGCGCCGGATGGCTGGCTGCTCGGGCAGTAGTCCGCGCGCTTCTGACAGACTTGCCGACGTGCTGCGTTGGATCACCGCCGGCGAGTCCCACGGGCCCGCGCTCGTCGCCGTCCTGGACGGTCTCCCGGCCGGGGTCGAGGTGACCACGACCGAGCTCGCCGCCGCCCTCGCCCGGCGCCGGCTGGGTTACGGGCGGGGTGCCCGAATGGCCTTCGAACGCGACGAGGTCGAGCTCACCGGAGGGGTTCGGCACGGGGTGACGATGGGTGGCCCGGTGGCGATCCGCGTCGGCAACTCGGAGTGGCCCAAGTGGACGACGGTCATGTCCGCCGACCCGGTCGAGGCGGACCTGCTCGCCGAGCAGGCGCGCAACGCCCCGCTGACCCGGCCGCGTCCCGGCCACGCCGACCTCGCCGGGATGCAGAAGTACGACCTCGACGACGCCCGCCCCGTCCTGGAGCGCGCCAGCGCGCGGGAGACCGCAGCGCGGGTGGCTCTCGGCGAGGTGGCCCGCGCGTTCCTGCGACAAGCGCTCGGCGTGCAGCTGGTCAGTCACGTCGTGGCGATCGGTTCGGTGTCGGCCCCGGCCGGCGCCGTTCCACTGCCGGAGGACGAGCAGCGCGTCGATGCCTCCGTGGTGCGCTGCCTCGACCCCGTCGCCAGCGCGGCCATGGTCGCCGAGATCGACGAGACGAAGCGGGCCGGCGACACCCTGGGCGGGGTGGTGGAGGTGCTGGCCTACGGGCTGCCGCCGGGCCTCGGCAGCCACGTCCAGGGTGACCGGCGCCTGGACGCCCGCCTGGCGGCCGCGCTGATGGGCATCCCGGCGATCAAGGGCGTGGAAGTCGGCGACGGTTTCGAGCTGGCCCGGGTCCGGGGCTCGCAGGCCCACGACGAGATCGTGCGCGCCGGCGACGGGGTGCTGCGCCGCGCCTCGGGCCGCTCGGGCGGCACCGAGGGCGGGATGACGACCGGTGAGGTGCTGCGGGTGCGCGCGGCGATGAAGCCGATCTCCACCGTGCCGCGGGCGCTGCAGACGATCGACACGGCGACCGGTGCGGCGGCGGTCGCGATCAACCAGCGCTCCGACGTCTGCGCGGTGCCCGCCGCTGCCGTGGTGGCGGAGGCGATGGTGGCGCTGGTGCTGGCCGAGGCGGCCCTGGAAAAGTTCGGCGGCGACTCGGTCGCCGAGACGCGGCGCAATGTCGCGGGCTACCTGCGGCGCCTGGACGAGCGGGGCCTGGCCGCGGGATCCGAGCCGGCGCCGTGACCGGCCGGCTGCGGTGAGCCCGCGAGTCGTGCTCGTCGGGCTTCCCGGGGCGGGCAAGAGCACCACCGGACGCCGGCTGGCGAAGATCCTCGGGGTGGCCTTCGCGGACTCCGACGAGCTGATCGAGGCGGCCACGGGTCTAGCGGTCCGCGAGCTGCTCCTGCGCGCCGGCGAGGCGGAGTTCCGCCGGGCCGAGGAAGCGGCGATCACTGCTGCCCTCGCGGATTTCGACGGCGTGCTCGCTCTCGGCGGCGGCGCGCTGACCTCCGTGGTCACGCGGCAGGCCCTCGCCGGGTCCGGCGTGGTGGTCGTCGTGCTTACCGCGCCGCTGGAGATCCTTGCCGCGCGGATCGGCGATGCCCGGACCCGGCCGCTGCTCGCCGACGACCCGCCCGGTCGGCTGGCGACCCTGGCCCGGGAGCGGGAGCCGGTCTACCGCGAGGTCGCCACGTTCACCGTCAGGTCCGGGAATCGGACGCCCGGCCAGCTCGCGTCCCAGATCGCCGCCCGACTGCAGGCTGTCCGAGCGCAGCGAGCGCAGGGCGAGGGATCCTGATGAGCGCTGGCGAGAAGAGCAGGGGGATCGGTAGTCGTGGCGCGGCGGACGTCACGCGCATCGAAGTCGGCGGGCCCGCACCGTACGAGGTGATCATCGGCCGCGGCCTGCTCGGCGAGCTTCCCCCGCTGCTCGGCAACGCCGCCCGCGCGGCGGTGATCCACCCGCCGACGCTTGCCGAGACCGCCCACGCGGTCCGCGACGACCTGATCGCGCAGGGCCTGGACGCGCATGCCATCGAGGTTCCGGACGGGGAGGACGCCAAGACCCTGCCGGTAGCGGGTTTCTGTTGGGACGTCCTCGGTCGGGTCGGCGTCACCCGTTCTGACGCGGTCGTGGGCCTGGGCGGCGGGGCGACGACTGATCTCGCCGGCTGGGTGGCGGCGGCCTGGCTGCGCGGCGTGCGGGTGGTGCACGTCCCGACCACGCTCGCGGGCATGGTTGATGCCGCGGTCGGTGGCAAGACGGCGATCAACACCGACGTCGGCAAGAACCTCATCGGCGCGTTCCACCCGCCGGCCGGCGTGATCTGCGACCTCAACACGCTGGCGACCCTGCCGGCCAACGACTACGTCGCGGGCCTGGCCGAGGTCGTCAAGTGCGGGTTCATCGCCGACCCGGGGATCCTCGAGCTGATCGAGGCCGATCCCGCCGCCGCACGCGCCGCAGGCAACCCCGTCGAGCGGGAGCTCATCGAACGCTCCGTGCGCGTCAAGGCGCGAGTGGTGACCGAGGACCTCACCGAACAGGGCGTGCGGGAGATCCTCAACTACGGACACACCCTCGGTCACGCGATCGAACGGGCCGAGCGGTACAAGTGGCGCCACGGTGCGGCGATCTCCATCGGCCTGGTCTATGCCGCCGCGCTGGGCCGGCTGCTCGGCCGCCTGGACGACGCGACTGCCGACCGCCACCGCACCCTGCTCGCCGCGCTGGGCCTGCCGGTCGCCTACCGCGACGGCGCCTTCCCGGCCCTGCTGGAAACGATGCGCGTGGACAAGAAGGCGCGCGGCAACCGGCTGCGCTTCGTCGTCCTCGACGGGCTGGCCAAACCGGTCGGCGTCGACGACCCGGACCCCGCCCTGCTCGCCGCCGCCTACTCGGAGGTCACGCCATGACCCGACCCGTCCTCGTCCTCAACGGCCCCAACCTGGCCCGGCTCGGTACCCGGGAGCCGCTGATCTACGGCTCGGCCAGCTACGCCGAACTCGAAGCTCTCTGCATCCGCGGCGGGGCCGAGCTCGGCCTCGAGGTGCAGGTGCGCCAGACCGACGCCGAGGCCGACCTCGTGCACTGGCTGCACGAGGCCGCCGACGCGCGACTGCCGGTGGTCCTCAACGCAGGGGCCCT
>JAYTRE010000365.1:0-4112 GCA_043746395.1 Pseudonocardiales bacterium | reverse complement strand
CCGTCGGCGGCCACCCACACACTCGACGTCGTGGTCGTAGTCAGCTCGTCCAAGCCGTCGTCACCGCGGAACACGAGCGCGCAGTCGCCGCGGCCGGCGAGAACGGCCGCCATGACCGGTGCCATCCGCCGGTCCGCACAGCCGATCGCCGCCGCGCGCACCCGCGCCGGGTTCGTCAACGGGCCGAGGAAGTTGAACGCCGTGGGCACGCCGAGCTCGCGGCGAGGTGCGCCGGCGTGGCGCATCCCGGCGTGAAAGACGGGCGCGAAGCAGAACCCGATGCCCACCTCGGCGACGGTGTACGCCACCCCCGCCGCCGGCAGGTCGATGACGACGCCAAGTTCTTCCAGGACGTCGGCCGCGCCGCACGCCGAGGAGGCCGCCCGGTTGCCGTGCTTGACCACCTGCCGACCCGACCCGGCCACCACCAGTGCGGCCATTGTCGAAATGTTCACCGTATGGGCGCGGTCGGCGCCGGTGCCCACTACGTCGACCGCTCGGCCCTCGATCCCAAGCGGCGTCGCGCGATCCAGCATCGTGGCGACCAGGCCGGCGAGCTCGTCGGGCGTCTCGCCCTTGGCGCGCAGCAGCACGATGAACGCTGCCAGCTGCGCCGCCGTGGCGTCACCGCCCATGATCTCGGCCATGGCCCACGCCGTGTCGCTCGCCTGCAGCGACTGGCCCGACATCAGCGCCGACAGCAGCGCCGGCCAGCTGGGCACGGGCCCGTCGTTCGTCACGTGCCCTACCGCACGAGGGGGATGCCGCTGCTGCGCCGGCGCAACTGCTCCGCGACGACCGCGGCGGCATCCACCGGATCCAGCGGCTGGCTGATGACTGCGTCGGCGAGTGACCAGGCGGCCAGCCAGCCGTCCTGCTTGCGCGCGACGAGCACGACGAGCGGCGGGCAGTCGTCGATCTCATTCTTGAACTGCCGCGCGAGCCCCATTCCGCCGGTGGGCTGGGCCTCCCCGTCGAGGATCACGACGTCCAGGCCGCCTTCGTCGAGTTGGGCGATGACCTCGGCGTTGGTGGCGCACTCGATCCAGTCGATCCGGGCGGTGTCCGGTGCCGGCCGCCGGCCCACCGCGGTGCGCACCTGGGCCCGCACGTCGGCCGAGTTGCTGTAGACGAGGACGCTGACCCGATCGGAGGCATCGCTCATGGCGCCATGGTATCCGCGAGCCCGGGCCCCCGAGCCGGCGGTCGCGCAGCGCTTGCGCCACGGGGCAGACACGACCCGGACCCCGCCGCAATTGCGCCCTCCCGGCAGGACATAATGCCCTGGTGACCTCGACTGCCACGACGCCCAGCTTCGAGTCCAGCAAGGTGCATTCGCTCACGCGTCCGAACATCGTCAGCGTCGGCACGATCGTGTGGCTGTCCAGCGAGCTGATGTTCTTCGCCGGACTGTTCGCGATGTATTTCACGGTCCGCTCGGTGCATCCTGGCGACTGGCCCATGCACCTGGTCGGCCCCGGACCGAACGTCGGCGAGCAGGTCAAGCTCAGCCTCAGCTACGCCACGCCGTTCACGGTGATCCTGGTGCTGTCCAGCGTCACCTGCCAGTGGGGAGTGTTCGCCGCCGAGAGGGGCGACGTCTTCAAGCTCCGCCGCTGGTTCACGATCACGTTCGTGATGGGCCTGATCTTCGTGCTGGGTCAGGCGAACGAGTACCGCATGCAGGTCCAGGACGGCAACACCATCTCGCGCACCGGGTTCGGCTCGGTCTTCTTCCTCACCACCGGCTTCCACGGCCTGCACGTCATCGGTGGCCTGATCGCCTTCGTGTTGTTCCTGATCCGCACCACGTTGGGCAAGTTCACGCCCGCGCAGGCCACCGCGGCCATCGTCGTGTCGTACTACTGGCACTTCGTCGACGTCGTCTGGATCGGGCTGTTTGCCGTCATCTACATCATCCGATGAGCAGCCGAGCCGCCGCGTCCACCGACGTGGCGCCGAGGAGTGAAGGGACTCTCGTGGCGGAAGACTTCGACGTCGACGGTGAGCTCGGCTTCGAGCCGGCTGTCTCGGCCACCGGCTCCCGGCCCGCGACCGGCCCCGCAGCCGCCCGCATACAGCCGCGCGGCCGGTTGCGCGGGCTGCGCCGCCGCGTGACCGCCGGGGCGGTGCTGCTCGGCGCGCTGGTCGCGACGGGCGGGGCCTACGCGGCCTTCGCCGCCTCCTCCGGAGCGAACGCCACCACCAACAGCGCGCAGGACATCGCGGCCGGCCGGCAGCTCTACCAGGTGAGCTGCATCACCTGTCACGGCGCCAACCTGCAAGGTGTCCAGGACCGCGGCGTCACGCTGATCGGGGTGGGCAGCGCGTCGGTCTACTTCCAGGTGAGCACCGGCCGCATGCCGCTCGGCGGCCAGGGCGCCGAGGCGCTGAGCAAGCCGTCGAAGTTCACCGAGACGCAGACCCAACAGCTCGCGGCCTACGTCGAGTCGGTCGGTGGCGGCCCGCAGCTACCGACCGGCAACCTGCGCGATGCGAACATCGCCGCCGGCGGCGCCCTGTTCCGCCTCAACTGCGCCTCCTGCCACGGCGTGACCTTCAAGGGCGCGCCGCTCTCGGCGGGCAAGGTGGCCCCGAGCCTCAATGCCTCGACTGACAGGCAGATCTACGCGGCGATGCTGACCGGACCGGAGAACATGCCGATCTTCAGCGACAACCAGCTCACGCCCACCGAGAAGCGTCAGATCGTCGGCTACATCCAGACGCTCAAGGCCTCCCGGGACCCGGGCGGCAACGGCATCGACCGGATCGGACCGGTCTCCGAGGCACTGGTCATCTGGGTCGCCGGGGTGGGCGCCGTGATGGTGGCGATCTTGTGGATTGGAGCGAAGGCCCAGTGATCGGCGAACACCATCGCGGCGACGTCACGGCCGACGAGCTGCGCGAGCTGACGCCCGAGGACCTCATGCGGGCCGGCGCGGAGGCCGACGGCGTGCAGATCGTGCACCGGCGCGACCGGTTCCCGATTCGCGGTACCCGGGCCGAGAAGCGCCTCGAGCGTGCGGTCGCGCTCACGTTCCTGGTCTCCGCGCTGGCCGGGGTCGGCTTCATCGTCGCGTTCGTCGCGCTGCCCTACGAGTGGCACCTGCCGGGCACCCCGCAGAACTTCCGCTTCTTCACCCCGGCCCTCGGCGGGCTACTCGCCGTGATGCTGGTGTTCATGGGCGTCGGCCTCGTGCTGTGGGCCAAGTGGCTCATGCCCGAGGAGGAGGCGATCCAGGACCGCCACGACGAGCCCTCCACCGAGCAGGACAAACTGTTCACCCAGGCGACGTTGGCGGTGGGCCTGCGCGACACGGGGCTGCCGCGGCGTTCGCTGCTCCTGCGTTCGCTCGGATTGGCCGGCGGCGCGCTCGCGACGGTCCCGCTCGTCGCCCTTGTCGGCGCGATGATCAAGAAGCCGGGCAAGCAGCTCGACTCCACGCTCTACCGCAAGAACCCGCTGTTCCCCAACGGCGTCCCGCTGGTGTACTCCGACTTCCGGCGGGTCAGCACGAACGATCTCGAGCCCGGGGGCATCGCCACCGTCTTCCCCGGTATCCGGGCCGAGGACGCCGACGGCTACAACGGCGTCACCTCGGCCAGCTCACCCACCCTGATCATCCGGCTGCGCCCCGGCCAGACCATCCACGCCCGCAAGGGCCAGGCCGGCTTCCAGTGGGGCGACTACGTCGCGTTCTCCAAGATCTGCACGCACGCGGGCTGCCCGGCCTCACTCTACGAGCAGCAAACCTCGCGGCTGCTGTGCCCGTGCCACCAGTCGCAATTCGACGTCCTCGAGGATGCCAAGCCGGTGTTCGGCCCGGCGACCCGCAGCCTGCCCAAACTGCCGCTCGGCGTCGAGACGGTCGCCGACGGCCAGCAGTACTTCGTGGCCACGTCCGACTTCCACGAGCCCGTCGGCCCCGGCTTCTGGGAGCGCTCGTGACCGCCGCGCAGGCGCCGCAGCGCCGCTCCAACGCCCCGCGTACGCCCCAGGGCAAGGCCGCGAAGTTCTTCGACGACCGGCTCAACGTCGCCGGGGCGATGCGCAAGCAGCTGAACAAGGTCTTCCCCGACCACTGGTCGTTCATGATGGGCGAGATCGCGCT
>JAYTRE010000364.1:0-9890 GCA_043746395.1 Pseudonocardiales bacterium | reverse complement strand
GCGGGAAAGTGGTGACGGTCGAGACCGATTTTTCGCGGTGACCCCGACGACACCCGGTCCGAGGTCAAGGTGGGCGGCGTGCCAGGCTGGCGACATGAGCCGGATAAACGATGTCGGTGGCATGCAGGGTTTCGGCGCAATCGAGCAGGAGCCGGCCGAGCCGACCTTCCACGCGGACTGGGAGGCGCACGTCTTCGCTCTCAACCGCGCGCTCATCGGGCGCGGAATCTACAACCTCGATGAGTTCCGCGACGCGATCGAGCAGATGCCGCCCGCTCGCTACCTGGAGTCCTCCTACTACGAGAAGTGGCTGCACGCCGTCACGACCCTGCTGGTCGAGAAAGGGGTGGTGTCGGAGGCGGAGGTGGCGGGTGGTTGAGCTGTTCGCTCCCGGGCAGCGGGTGCGCACCGCCCGCGTGGACCCGCCACACCACACCCGACTGCCGCGGTATGCCCGCGGCGCGGTTGGCACCGTGGTCGAATACCAGGGCAGCTACCACCTGCCCGATGAACGGGCCCGCGGCCGGGCAAGCGAGCCGGAACCGGTCTACACGGTGAGCTTCGCCGCGCACGAACTGTTCGGCGAGGGCGAGCACACCGTGACAGTGGACGTGTGGCAGACCCACCTGCGTCGCGCCAATGACACGAGGGACGGCACCCTATGACCGGCGACCACGAGGGCCCCGCCACCGCACTGGCGGCGCGGGTGCGCCACCTCGAAGCGCTGCTGGAGCAGCGCGGTCTGGTGGACTCCGTCGAGCTGGACGCAGCGCTGCAGGCCTTCCTGTCGCGCGCCCATCCCGCCAATGGCGCACGGGTTGCCGCGCGCGCCTGGCTCGACGCGGCGTATCGCGCCAGGCTGCTGACCGACGCGAACGAAGCCCTGATCGAACTGGGACTGTCGATGGGCGGCGGAATACAGGAGCAGCGGCTCAAGGTCGTGGAGAACACCGCGGAGATGCACAACGTCATCGTGTGCACCCTCTGCTCGTGCTACCCGATCGCGCTGCTCGGACCCTCACCGACCTGGTACAAGAGCGAGGCCTACCGCGCGCGCGTAGTGCGGCAGCCACGAACGGTGCTCGCAGAGTTCGGCTTTCTCCTCGACCCCACCACCGAGATCACTGTCTGGGACTCAAGCGCCGAAACCCGGTACCTGGTGCTGCCACGTCGACCGGCCGGAACCGAGCACCTCGCCGAGCACGAGCTTGCCGCGCTGGTCACCCGTGGCGGACTCATCGGTGTCGCCGCCGTCTGACCGGGACCGGTTCTGTCGCGCCGGCGCGGCAGAGTGAGCCGCCGGCACGCCCGTCCAGGTAGTGCTGCGTCACCCCCTGCGCGATGGGCGCAGCTGGGGAACCCTCGCAGGCCTGCCGTTGCTCGCGATCGGCCTATCCGGTCTTCATCGGCCATCGGACGTGCCACAGACGGAGTGGCTCTTGCCAGCGGGTTGGGACGATGCAAGGTAGGCGCGCCAACTTCCGAACGAGGTGATGTCGGCGGTGGGGCTCATTCTGCCGTTGGCAACGAAGCCGGTGATCATGCGCCCGTCGTCGATCTCGATCTTGCCCAATCCGAGTGGCGGAGCGATGGTGGTCAGTAGTAGTCCGAGGCTGTCGTAGGAGAGGTCCCAGATCTCAAGTTCCAGTCCGCGGGGCGGCCCGTCTGCAGTCCGTACCAGCCCTGGGCGGGGCACTGGCCCGTCGACGGTGAACATCCGATATCCGGATGCGGTCCGGGCGCGGCTGTGTAGGCGCCCACCTAGGTCGACGAGGTCGGCGTTGAGGGGCTGCCCGCTCAGGTGAGCGCCAGCAATGGCGAGCATCGTGCGGTTCGCGGCCAGTGATGGTTCGGCCACGGGTTCGCCGCACCAGCGAGCGGCGAGGTCGAGCAATGGACGGTCGGCGAAGGTGGGACCGATGAGTTGCACGCCGAACGGCAGACCGTCCGGGCGGTGGCCGGCGGGGACGGCGATCGCGCAGAGATCGAGCAGGTTGACCATGTTCGTGTAGGTGCCGAGCCGGGAGTTGACTGTCACCGGCTCACGCGCGACCTCTCGGAGCGTCGGGTGGCCAGGAGCGCCCGGCAGCATCAGCGCGTCGATACCGACGAACGAATTTCGGGCGAGCGCGGCCAATCCGGCCAGCGTCTGCAGCGCTTGGTAAACGTCGGCGCCGGTCGTCGCGCGGGCGCCGAGGACGAGCTCTCGGACGGTGGGGTCGAGGTGCGGTCCGTCCGGTTCGAGAAGGCCACCGAACGCGGCGAGTCGCTCGGCGATCATCGGTCCCGCGTAGAGCAGTCGGCCGGCCGCGAGAAAGGGCTCGACGTCGATCGGGACGAGAAGGCCGATGGAGGCCGCCCGGGCGAGTGCCTGCTGCCACGCGACTCGGTGCGGTTCGTCGAGGTCGATCTCGCCCATGGGCACGCCAATGACTCGCATGGCCCGTGCGACGCCGCTGGGCGGGGTGAGAGGCAACGTTCGCGAATAGGGGTCGGCGGCGTCAGGGGCGATCACCGTCTCGAACGCCGCGCGCGCGAGCTCAACGGTTCGCGTGAACGTCGTGATGCAGTCAAGCGATGGGCTGGCCGGGATCAGGCCGCGGTTGGATATCAATCCGCGCGACGGCTTCATGCCGACGAGACCGTTGAAGGAGGCGGGGATGCGTCCGCTGCCGGCCGTGTCCGTGCCCAGGGCGAAGTCGACGACACCGAGCGCTACCGCAACGGCGCTGCCCGAGCTGCTGCCGCCGCTGATGTGGGCGACGGAGGCGATGCTGTGGCACGCGCCGTAAGGCGTTCTCGTGCCGACGAGACCGGTGGCGAACTGGTCCATGTTGGTCTTGGCGATCGGAACCGCACCGGCCGCGACAAGTCGCTCGACGGCGGCCGCGGACCGGTCTGCGGGCCTCGCCACGATCGGGCAGGCGGCAGTGGTGGGTACGCCGAGTACGTCGATGTTGTCCTTGACGGCGAACATCAGCCCAGCGAGGCGCGAGTCGCCAATGGCCCGCGATCCACGCGCGGCGAGGACGCCGCTGACCTGTTCCTCGCTGAGCACGCTGATAAACGCCGGTTGGTCGAGGGCAGCAGCGGCGTCAATCGCGGCCTTGACCCGAGGAGTGACGGTGCTGAGCTGACTGGGGTTGGCCGTCATCTAGCTGGGCTCTCCCGCTGATGCTTTGAGGGCGCTGAGCAGGTTGACCGATGGGGCGATTGCTCCGAAGACTCCGCCTTGCATGGTCACCATGTGCAGCGCCGCCTGGTAGTTGCCGACGTCGGTGGCCCCGGTGCAGTCGCTCAGCAGTAGGCATTCGTAGCCGCGGTCATTGGCGTCGCGCATGGTGGTGTGGACGCACACGTCGGTCGTGATGCCGGTGAATACGAGGTGTTTGATGCCGTGGGTGCGCAGCAGCAGGTCGAGATCGGTCGCGTAGAACGCGCCTTTGCCGGGCTTGTCGATGATCAGTTCGCCGTCGATCGGCGCGACCTCCGCGACGATCTCCCAACCCGGTTCACCACGGACGAGGATCCGTCCGCAGGGACCCGAGTCACCGATACCGGCTCCGATGCGTTGCGAGCGCCACAGCTTGTTGGGCGGGCAGTCGGCGAGATCCGGGCGGTGTCCTTCGCGGGTGTGGACGATGAGCAGACCTGCTTCCCGCGCGGCGGCCAGCACCCGGGCCGTCGGCTCCAACCCGGCCCGGGTCAGGTTCAGGTCGTATCCCATCGCGTCGACGTAACCGCCGGGTCCGCAGAAGTCGACCTGCCAGTCGATGAGGATCAGCGCGGTCGTCGCCGCGTCGAAGGTCTGGTCGTACGGCCACGCGTAGGGCTGGGCTTCGACTGGCCCGAACGACGTGGACGATGCGATGACTGACGGCTTCACGAGAACTCCGAGGTGAGGGATCTTGAGCTGGATTGGGTGGTGCCGAGTAGGCCGAGCAGGTCCTGGCTCGTCCCAACCGCACCGAAGATGCCGCCGGACATTTCGATCGACGACCGCGCCGCGGCGGCCGTCAGTTCGCTGCCGCTGATGCAGGCGTCGAGTACGAGCAGGCACTCATAGCCACGGTCGTTGGCCGAACGCATCGTGCTGTGAACGCCAACCTCCAGCCACGCACCAGCCAGCAGCAACAGGTCGCGCCCCGCCGTCCGGAGCTGAAGATCGAGGGCAGTGCTGTAGAACGCGTCCCAGCCGGGCGATTCGAGCTGGTAATGAGCAGTCCCCACCCGCGGGGCGGACGACGACGCCCCGCGCGGCATTGATCCTCGTCGGGGAGGGCGCCGGCTCTCGATGTCGATCACCAGGCCCCCGCCACGAGCAGTCGCTGCAGCCACTGCCTCGATGACCGGCCAGCTCCGGTCGGCCGAGCTCGGACCGGGGTCGGCCGTCGTGAAGATCAGCAGGGCCGTTCTCGCCGCCGCGAAGGCGGCGTCGTAGGGCCACGGGTACGGGGTGGAGTGCGCGAGTACAGCCGTTCCAGATAAGGCGCCCGCCCCTGGAACGGGACGGGCGCCGAGGTTGGTTGTCACGACTTGGGTAGCGTGCCGACGACGCCCTTCACCAGACAGCTGATGCTGTTGATCTGGGCGTAGGTCATCGTCTGTCCGGCGGCGACGAGGGTCGAGCCGTCCTGGCACTGGATGGGACCGGTGAAGACCGACGCTCCGGGCTTCTTCAGCGCAGCCTCTTCCGCCGTGATCTTGGACCGCAGGCTCGATGGGACCGACGAGCCGAACGACGCGAGGGTCAACGGGTTGTCATTGTCGGCGAACGATCCGACCCAGTTGGCGTTGTACTTACTGCCGGCGAAGCTGCCACCGAGACCCGCCTTGGTGATCGCCTCGTAGATCGGTGTCCAGTCCCAGCTCGAGCCGGTGAGCCACCCACTGGGGTCCAGGCTCTGCGCGTCGTAGTGGTAGCCGACGACGTACTTGCCCGCTGCTTTGGCAGCCTGGATAACTGTCGACTGGCAGTCCTGGTGCTGGGTGAGCACGTCGACGCCTTGCGAGAGCAGAGCGGACGCGGCTTCTTTCTGCTTCAGCGGGTCGCACCAGTTCGAGGTGTTGACGAGGAAGGTCTGCGCGGCGGGGTTGACGCTGAGGGCGCCCAGCTCGAAGGCGTCGATGTTGGCGATGGTCTGGCTGATCGGGAACGCATAGACGAACCCGAGCTTGTTGGTCTTGGTCGTGCCGCCGGCGGCCATACCGCCGAGTGAGACCGGCTCGAAGGCCTGACCCCAGTAGGTGCCGAAGTTCGGCGTGAAGGAGCCCGCCACGTAGCCGCCCTGGTGCACGATCACGACGCTTGGGTGGGCGGCGGCGAACCTCTGGGCGTAGGAGAAGTAGCCGTAGCTGGTGGCGAAGATGACCTTGGCGCCATTGTCGACCATCGACTGCATGGTCTGGGTGACCGCGTTGTTCTCCGGGATGTTGTCGGCGGTGATGACCTTTACCTTGGGGTCGTCCTTGGCCAGTTGCTGGCTCGCGGAGTACACCGCCTCGTTGTAGCCGTAGTCGCTTCGCGAGCCGACCATGATGAATCCGACCGTACCCGTGAGGCTGGAGTCAGTCGACCCTCCGCCGGCCGCGGCAGCCGATGCCCCGCCGGAGCTGCTGGACTTCGCGGTACTTGAACAGGCGGCCGCCAGTACGCCGACGAGGGCGATGGTCAGCACCCCCGACAAGCGTCGATAAGGTTTCTTGGGCATAACGAGTCCTTCCGGAGTGGGATTGGCGTTGAAGTCGTGCGGTTAAGTCGTTCCCATCGGCGCCGGCGCCGATGAGGCAGATCGTGGGCCGTTGTCGTCAGCCGCTGCGGCTCAAGGACCTCGTCAATGCTTCTGGCGTGTCGGACCGGCCGCGTCGGGCGAATATGGCGAGCACCACCAACGTGACCAGGTATGGCATGGCATCGAGCAGATATTGGTTGACCGACACACCGTGGGCCTGCAGGACCGACGCGGCGGCCAGCACGACGCCGAACAGGTAGGCACCGGCCATGACTCGGATCGGTCGCCATGCTCCGAAGAGGACGACAGCCACGGCGACAAAGCCATAGCCACTCGTCATGTTATTGAACCAGTTGCCGACGTAGCCGATCGAGAGCTGGGCGCCGCCGAGCCCGCCGATCCCGGCTCCGAGGACAACCGCGATTATCTGGACGACTTGCGGCTTGCCCCCCGCAGCCGCGACGACCTCGGGTCGCTCACCGGTGGCCCGCAGCGTCAACCCGACGCGGGTGCGGTAGAAGACGAACCAGATGACCACGACGAGGATATAGCCGAGGTAGACGAGAATGTCTTGATCGAAAAGAATCGCACCGATCCACGGGATCGAACTCAGCCCCGGGATGGATAGATTCGACAGCGGGGTAATTGTCGTGCCGACGTAGGTGGTTCCGAACACCGAGGTGCCGCCGAGTGCCAGGAACCACAGCAGTAACCCGCTGGCGATCTGGTCACCGCCGCGGCGCACAGTGAGCCACGCGTGGGCCAGGCCGACCAGTGCCCCTGCTCCGGCGCCGGCCGGGATGCCCAGCCAGAGGCTGCCCGTGCTCTGGGTGACTGCGTACGCGCCGAGGGCGCCAGCCAGCATTGCGCCTTCGGCGCCGAGGTTGATTATGCCGGCCCGTTGTCCGATGAGCTCACCAAAGGCCGGGAGCAGGATGGCGGTTCCCCCGCTGACGCCGCCAATGAGCGTCTGTTCGACTCCGTTCACGCTGCCCGCCTCCGGAAGTTGGTCACGACGAGTGGTACGACGACGATCAGGGCCAGCAGAATGTCTACGATGGTTCCGTCGAGGCCGTTGCTGATCTGCAGCCCGTTGCCGCTGAGGGCGATCGCGCTGAACAGGATCGCCGCTCCCACGACCTTGATCGGGCGGTGGCGGCCCAGGAAGCTGGCCAGGAACGCGACGTAGCCGAAGGTCACGGTGATGTCGGGACGCAGCTGCGTCTCGACCCCGTCCAGGTTGAGCGCCCCGCCGAGGCCGGCGAGCGCCCCACCGACCGCCATTGACGACAGCAGCAGGTATTGCACCTTGAGTCCCGAGCGCCGAGCAGCCTCCCGATTGCCGCCGACTACCCGCAGCTGGAATCCCCAGCCGGTGCGCTGAAGAAGCACCCAGGTGAGGGCCACGAAGCAAAGCGCGATCAGCACGCCGACGTTCACCTGGGAGCCGAACATCTTCGGCAGCTGGGCCGAGTGTACGAGTGGCACGCTTTGGGGTTGCCCCGATCCGTGGGGGTCCCTCCACGCCTGGTAGATCAGGTACAACATGATGTCGTTGGCGATGAAGTTCAGCAGCAGCGTGGTGACCGCCTCTGCCGCTCCGAGCCAGGTGCGCAGGACGCCAGCAATCAGGGCCCAGATGCCGCCGGCCCCCGCACCGGCGGCGCACGTCAGGATCCAGGAGAAGACGCCTGGGACGTGTGGGCCGACCGCGACGCCGACGCCGGTGGCGGCAACCGCGCCCATGATCAGCTGGCCCTCGCCGCCCACGTTGATCAGTCCGGCTCGGGCCGGGACGGCGACGGCGAGCGCCGCGAGCCCGATCGGGACCGCCCGCAGAGCGAGCTGTTGCAGCGCGTTTGCGTTGAGCACGGTCGAGGAGATGATCGTGTGATAGACGCTGATCGGGTCGGCGCCTTTGAACGCCACCAGCACGCCGAAGACGATGAACGAGATCACGTAGCCGACGACGAGGATCACGGCGTAGCGCGCGGATGACTCGGGTGCGGGCCCACCGCTCGAGGTCTCGACGGGCTGATGAGTCGTGATCGGTTCGATGTCTTCGGTCTCGGCGACGGGTGCGGCGGTCATGCCGCGTCCGCTGTCATGAGTTTGCCCAGGCTCTGCCGGTCGGAGTCGGCGGCGCGGACGATCGCGCTGACGTGACCGTGGGCCAGAACGGCGATGCGATCCGACAACCGGAGGATCTCGTCGAGGTCCTCGCTCACGAGGACCACCGCCGTCCCGGCGTCGCGCGCGTGCAGCAGTAGCAGGCGGGTCGTCTCGGTGGTCAAGACATCCAGGCCCCGGGTGGGGTACGACAGGACGAGCACCTGCGCCGCCTCGCCCAGCGCCAGCGCCAGCAGCACCCGTTGGATGTTGCCGCCAGACAGCTGATCTAGTTGGCGCGTCGGGGGCGCCAACCGGAGTCCGAGCCGCTTGCCGTTCTCGACCAGCTTCTTGCTCGAGGCGCGGATGTCGAATGACCCGCCGCCGGACTTGGCCCGGTCCCACAAGGCGGCATGTTCGGCGATCGTCAGGCCGGGGATCACGAACTCCCGCAGCGGGTCGGCCGCAACGCTGACGACGCCGGCTGCATGGAAGGCGCCCGGCCCGGCGGTGCCGACGGGTTTGCCACCGAGCTCGATCCCGCCACCGTCGGGGCGTACCGCTCCGACCAGCAGGTCGGCCAGCTCCCGTTGGCCGTTACCCGATACTCCGGCCACGCCGAGGACTTCGCCGGCGTAGATCGTCAGGTCGGTCTCGCGCAGTCCGGTTCCGCCGCCGACTCCGGCGACTCGAACTCTGCTCAGCCGCATGGCGACCGGGCGCGACGGGGTATCGGACGCGGCGTCGTTGCGGGTGACTTCGACCGTCTCCCCGACCATGGCCAGGACGAGCTGCTCGTCGTCCAGGTCGTTGGCGGGCGTGTCGGCGACCACCACCCCCCCGGCGCGCAGCACGGTGACGCGATCGGCGATCTCACGCACCTCGCGCATCTTGTGCGTGATGAGCACGATGCCGACGCCTTCGGCCCGCAGGGTGCGAATCACATTGAACAGGCCGGCGACCTCAATCGGGGTCAGCACGCTGGTCGGCTCGTCGAGGATCAGCAGGCGTGCTCCAGCGAGCAGCACCTTGATCAACTCGACACGTTGCCATTCGCCGATCGAGAGATCAGCGACCTTTGACTTGGGCTCGACGCTCAGGCCGTACCGCTGGGACGCGTCGGCGATCATCGACTGGACAACGCCCGCCTTGAGCACCTGCGATCCACCGATGTGCAGCGCGATGTTCTCCCAGACCGTAAGCGCGGGAACGAGCCGGAGATCCTGGAAGACCATGCCGATACCGAGATTGCGGGCCGCTGCGGACGACGACACGGTCACGACCGACCCGTCGCGGAGGATCTCGCCGGCCTCGGGCTGGTAGACCCCGTAGAGCACCTTCATCAGCGTGCTCTTACCGGCGCCGTTCTCGCCGAGCAGCGCGTGAACCTCGCCGGCCCGCACCGAGAAGCTGACTTCGTTGTTGGCGACCAGCGAGCCGAAGCGTTTAGTGATGGCGCGCAGCTCGAGGAAGGCAACGATACCCGCCAACGTCGGTGCCTGCTCGTGCGCTATTGAGACCGAACTCATCCGTATCCCCCTCGGTGCAATGTCATCTGGGTGATCGCGCGCGCCGCGCGGCGTTCGACTTCGTCCATCGACTCGCCGACATGTGCCCGCAAGCCGCCGAGCGCACGGTCCAGGTCGCCAGCCAGAACCGCCTCGAGCACCCCGAGGTGCTGCGAAATGGTCAGTTCGATCCGTTGCTCGCTGAGGAAGTCGTACATCCGCACCGGGCGGATTCGGGCGTTGACCGACTCCAAGGTGCTGGTGAGAACGGCGTTGCCCGCTGCCCGTAGCAACGTGACGTGAAAGTCCTCGTCAACCAGGACGAAGTCCGCGGACGGCTCGGGTCGCTCGTCCCACATCGCCCGCCACTGGTCTCGCAGGGGCTCCAGCAGATCAGCGTTGTGCGTCACAGACGCGATCTCGATGCCACGGACCAAGCCGCGGCATTCGAGCGTGATTCGCAGGTCGTACAGGTCGCGAAGGTCGGTGAAGTCCGGCGCGGCGACGAAGTACCCTCCGTCGACCCGCGTCACCTGCCCAT
>JAYTRE010000363.1:0-1956 GCA_043746395.1 Pseudonocardiales bacterium | reverse complement strand
CCGCGGCGAACGGCGTCACCTGCCGCAGTGACTCGTAGGCCGGGTGGGTCACGCCAGCACCGATCGCGGGAGCTGCACCACCGAGCCGTCGGGCAGTTCGGCCACGACGCTGCCGTCGTCCGCGACCCGGATGACGGGGCGCACCGCGGCGAGGTCGCGCTCGTCGGCCGCGGCTAGCACCTCGGCCACTGCGGCGAACGGCACCATCGACGCGAGGGTGGCCAGGGTCGGCGGCAGCATGCCCCGTTCGCCGCGCTGCGCCTGCTGGAGGGCCTCGCCGACCGCGACCCACGAGGCCGCGGACGACTCGGTGGTGGCGTCGCTCGCCTCGGCACCCGCGGGTAAGGCGCCGACGAAGAACCTCGTGTCGTAGCGGCGGGCCTCGCCGGCCGGAGTGATCCACCGCGCCCAGGGCCGCAGCAGGTCGGGGTCGATGGCCAGGTCGTGCTGGCGCAGCAGGTCACCGAACGAGAGCAGGCCCGCCTCGACGTCGGCGCGCGCGTGCATGAGGTCCGGTGCCGGACTGCTCAGCAACACCCCGGTTTCCTCGAACGTCTCGCGCACCGCGGCCCCGACGAATGCCCGGGCCGCTCCCTCAGGGCAATCGAGGCGGGTGGCCAGGCGGGTGATCGGGCCGGTGAACGGGAGCGCCGCGTCGGCGGGGTCCACGCGCCCGCCCGGGAAGACGCTCATCCCGGCCGCGAATCGCATCTGGGCCACCCGGGTCAGCAGCCACGCCTCGATGCCGGCAGCACCGTCGCGCAGCAGCACGACCGTCGCCGCATCACGCACCGGCACCGCCTCGGCGCTACTCATCGGATCCCGTTGCTCTTCGCGCAAGCGCTCACCGCACCTCCACGACCAGCTCGATCTCGACCGCGGCGTCCAGCGGCAGGCACGCCACCCCGACGGCCGAGCGGGCGTGGGCGCCGGCGTCGCCGAAGACCTGCCCGAGCAGCTCGCTCGCACCGTTGATGACGGCGGGCTGCCCGGTGAACTCCGGGGCGCTGGCCACGTATCCGACGACCTTGACCACCCGCACGACCGAGTCGAGCCCCACCAGCGCGTGGATCGCGGCAAGGCCGTTCAGCGCGCTCGTGCGGGCCAGGGCGGTGGCCTGCTCGACGGTCACCCCGGCGCCGACCTTGCCGGTAGCCGCCATCCGCCCGTCGGCCATCGGCAGCTGCCCGGCGGTGAACACCAGGGAGCCACTGCGGACGGCCGGGACGTAGGCCGCGAGCGGCGGCACGACGGTGGGCAGGACGATGCCGAGTTCGGCCAGCTGCTGCAGCGGAGCGGTCATCCCGCGACGGTAGCCGGTCGGCACCGCCGTGCGGTCGGCGAGCCCGCGATCTCCTACCCTGGCTAGATGGTCGCCTCCCCTGCCACCCGCGCCGCGACCGCCACCATCGTCCCCGCCATCCCGGCTGCGGCTCGCCTGCACGTGGTGTCGGGCAAGGGCGGTACCGGTAAGACGACGACCGCGGCGGCACTGGCCCTGGCCTTCGCGTCGGGCGGGCGCAAGGTGCTGCTCGTCGAGACGGAGGGACGCCAGGCCATCGCGCAGCTGTTCGACGACCGCCCGCTGCCTTACGCCGAGCACCGCCTGGCGAGCACGCCGCGCGGCGGTCAGCTGTGGGGGCTGGCGATCGACGCCGAGCAGGCCATGATCGAGTACCTGGACATGTTCTACGGCCTCAAGCGCTCGGCCCGCGGCCTGCAGAAGATGGGCGCCGTCGACTTCGTCACCACCCTCGCGCCGGGCCTGCGCGACGTCCTGCTCACCGGCAAGGTCAAGGAATCGGTCACCCGTACCAACCCCGACGGGCACCTGGCCTATGACGTCGTCGTCCTCGATGCGCCGCCCACCGGCCGGATCAGGCAGTTCCTGGATGCCACGCGCGAGGTCGCCAGCCTGACGAAGTTCGGGCCGATCAACCGGCAGAGCGAGGGCGT
>JAYTRE010000362.1:0-1752 GCA_043746395.1 Pseudonocardiales bacterium | reverse complement strand
AGCCGTCGCGGTGCGCCCGTGCTCGCGTGCGTCTGCCGCCGCGGGTGAACCGGCGGCAACGGCGACGAGGGTCAGCGCGGCGGCTGCCGCGCCCGTCGCCGCCAGCCAGGTCTTTCGGGTGTGCCCGCGTGCTGTGAATCCCACCGTCTGCCTCCAGGAGCCGAGTTGGTGCGGCTCGGCGTCGCTCGAGCCGCGGGTTCAGGATCGGCGGTGAAGATGGCCTCCGCTCAGCCAGTCCTTAACGAGCAGGTGAATAGCGTCGAACTCGATCGTGCAACTTTCGGCCGCCGTGGAGGGCCCACGGTTGCACGATCGCAACGATGCCCGCTGGTGCCGGCGTCGAGCTGGCCCGCGGGCCCGCGGTGGACGACGATCCGGTGGTCGCCAGGCGGTGCAGGCGGTGCAGGCGGTGCAGGCGGTGCTCGATGACCCTGATACGGCCACCCGTGCGCTGAGCAATCCGCACATCGGCCAGCTACCGCTCGACCGCGCGGTAGCTGTACTACTCGACTGACGTCTTCCTGCACACGTGGGACCTCGCCCGCGCCACCGGCCAGCCGGAGCGCCTCGATCCCGACTGCTGCGGCGAACTGCTGTCCGGGATGCAACCGATGCAGGACGCTATGCGGTCGTCGGGACAGTACGGCCCACGGGTGGCCGTACCCGATGACGCCGACGGGCAGGCCAAACTACCGGCGCTTATCGGCTGCAACACGTTCACGACGCCATCCCCGCAGGCCTCCGGTAGTGGATGGGTCGTGCCGCGCGTCGGCTGAGAGCTGCGGCCTGCGCGAGTGACACCACTCGCGGGCGACGCCAATACTGGGCTCATGCGAGCTCTGGGACGTCCCCGTGTCGCGGCGGTCGTCGCAGGTGTTGCGGTGCTCCTGACAGCCTGCGCCGCCGGCCGGGCCTCGGTGAGCACGCCGTCCGCAGGGGCCCCCTCGGCGTCGACGCACGCCACGAGCCCACCGGCGCGGGCGGCCAGCGCCGCAGCGCCGTCCTCGGCCGTGCCAAGCAGCGCCGCGACCGGAGCGGCGGGCGTGCCCAGGTTCGATCACATCGTCGTCGTGGTCGAGGAGAACAAGCCCTACGGTGAGCTGGTCGGCTCCGCCGCGACGCCGTGGCTCACTGCCTTGGCCGCGAGTGGTGCCCTGATGACCCAGTCCTACGGGATCACCCACCCGAGCGAACCGAACTACCTCGCGCTGTTCTCCGGTTCAACCCACGGCCTGACCGGCGACTCCTGCCCCCACGAGTTCAACGGACCCAACCTCGCCGCCTCGCTCATCGCGGCCGGCGACACGTTCATCGGCTATTCCGAGTCACTACCGGCGCCGGGCTACCAGGGTTGCTACAGCGGCCAGTACTCGCGCAAGCACAGCCCGTGGGTGAACTTCGCCTTGCCAGCCGCGGTGAACCAGCCGATGACTGCCTTCCCCACCGACTTCAACCAGCTGCCCAGCGTGTCCTTTGTCATCCCCAACTTGCAACACGACATGCACGACGGGAGCATCGCCGAAGGCGACCAATGGCTTGCCAACAATCTCGGCGGCTATCGGACCTGGGCTTCAGCCCACAACAGCCTGCTCGTCGTCACCACAGACGAGGACGACGAAAGCCACGCCAACCACATCACCACCATCATCGCCGGCGCGCACGTCAAACCCGGCCAATACGCAACCCGCACCGACCACTACGGCCTGCTGCGCACCCTGCTCGACAGCTTCAGCCTCGCCCCGTTCGCCGCGG